>JAEEKC010000371.1 GCA_016282215.1 Lachnospiraceae bacterium | reverse complement strand
GCTCCGCCCGCACCTACCTGCAGGATCCGGTCATCACACAGAAAAACGGCCGCTACTGCCTGCCGGTAAAGGCAGAGCATAAAAGCAGTGTCCCCGGCATCGTGCATGAGCGAAGCAGCAGCGGATCGACGCTTTTTATCGAGCCCTCCGCCATTGTGGATTACAATAATCAGATCCGGGAAACCGAGCAGGAGGAACGCGAAGAGATCGACCGCATTTTGGAAGATCTGTCGCTCTCTCTGTCCGCCTATTCCCAGGCCATCAAACGCAACTGCGAACTGATGACGCTGTTGGATTTCATTTTTGCAAAAGGCGCACTGGCCCTTTCCATGAAAGCAAGCCTTCCCATCATGACAACCGGGGAGCCTCTTCATTTAAGAAAAGCCCGCCACCCGCTCCTTTCCGCAAAAACGGTGGTTCCCATCGATATCGAACTGGATGCGGATACCCGGCAGCTGATCATCACCGGACCGAATACAGGCGGCAAGACCGTGACTTTAAAAACCGTGGGACTATTGTCTCTCATGGCTCAGGCAGGACTTTTCATTCCTGCACTGGACCGCTCGAGCCTTCCCATCTACCGGGAAGTCTGGGCAGACATCGGAGACGAACAGAGTATTGAACAGAATCTGTCCACTTTCTCCTCCCACATGACCAATATTTCACAGATCTTAAAGCAGGCGGACGAGCGGTCACTTGTGCTCTTTGACGAGCTTTGCAGCGGCACCGATCCCGATGAGGGCGCTGCCCTTGCCATCTCTATTCTGGAGACGCTTTCGTCCCGCCGCGTTTTTACCATGGCGACCACGCACTACAGCGAGATCAAACTCTATGCCCTTTCCACACCGGGCGTGACCAACGCCTGCTGTGAATTCGATGTGCAGACGCTCTCTCCGACCTACCGGCTCCTGATCGGTATCCCCGGAAAAAGCAACGCCTTTGCCATCGCATCGCGCCTGGGCATTTCGGACCGCCTGATCGACCGGGCCCGCGAAATGCTCTCCAAGGACAGGGAAGATTTTGAAGATGTAATCGCCTCACTCGAAAAAAGCCGTATTGCCATGGAAGCCGATGTGCTGACCATGGAGACGCAGAAAAAAGAACTCGAGGAACGACTTTTGCAGCTGGAAAAACAGGAAGCCACCCTGGAAAACCGCAGGCAGGATATTTTGCAAAAAGCCAATGAAGAGGCCCGCGACATCCTGGCGGATGCCAAGCAGGTGGCCGATGAGACCATCCGTTCCTTCCGGGACTATGCCGACCAGCTCCCCATGCGGGAAATGGAGCAAAAGCGCAGCGGCCTGCGGGAAAAGATGGGCAAATACAGCGAGGGTGCCAGCACCCTCGGACGGGCACCCAAAAAAGCGCAGCCCTCTGCGATGGAAGTGCCTGCCACCATGGAAAACATAAATGCCGGCAGCCCCGTGCGGATCATGTCCATGAGCTTAGAAGGCACCGCCACCGGCAAACCCGATACAAAGGGATATGTCACCGTCAGATGCGGCAGTTTTGAGACCAAAGCAAAACTGTCCGACCTGATCTTACTGCCGATGGGTTCGCAGGACAAAGGCGCAGACAAAAAGACCGGAGACAGCAGAGCATCCGGCAAACAGCGTTCCTCCTACAGCCGCATGGCCATGGGAAAATCCATGTCCGTGGGCACCGAGATCAACCTTCTCGGCAAGACCACCGACGAAGCGATCTACGCGCTGGATAAATACTTAGACGATGCCTACATCGCACATGTACCCGTGGTCCGCGTCGTCCACGGCAAAGGAACCGGCGCCCTGCGCGATGCCGTCCACAATTACCTGCGCCGCCAGAAACATGTGGCCAGCTACCGCCTCGGCGAATTCGGAGAAGGAGACGCAGGGGTAACCATTGTAACATTCAAATAATGAGGGGCATACAGATAACCGAAACATACAAAAGGAGAACACCATGGCAACCAAACAAAAAATTCTGATCGTAGACGATGACGAAAACATTGCTGACCTGATCTCACTCTATCTGACAAAAGAATGCTTCGACGTGCAGATCGCACCGGACGGTGAAAGTGCCCTCGCAGCAGTCCGTTCTTTCCAGCCCAATCTGATCCTTTTAGATCTGATGCTGCCGGGCATTGACGGATATGAGGTCTGCCGTCAGATCCGCAAAGACCAGTCAACACCGATCATCATGCTTTCTGCCAAGGGCGAAGTTTTTGACAAAGTCCTCGGTCTGGAGCTTGGAGCTGACGACTACATGGAAAAACCCTTCGACTCCAAAGAACTGGTAGCCCGTGTCAAAGCCGTGCTGCGGCGCTACAAACCGGCAGCCGGCCAGTCAGACGAGGCTGAGAATATCAAAAAAGTCTCCCTGCCGGATCTGGAGATCAACCTGACAAACTACTCCGTGATCTACCGCGGAAGCGTCGTGGATATGCCGCCGAAGGAACTTGAACTCCTTTACTTTTTGGCTTCCTCACCCAATCAGGTTTTCACAAGAGAGCAGCTCTTAGACCAGATCTGGGGCTATGAATACATCGGCGACACCCGCACCGTCGACGTCCACATCAAACGCCTGCGCGAAAAGATCTCCGACAACCCCGCATGGCGCCTCTCAACCGTCTGGGGCATCGGATACAAATTTGAGACACTGATTTAAACCCAAATATATTCATGAAAAGAGCCGTTTACTTAAAATTCCTGCTGGCTTACGTCATCTTCGGATTTTTCAGTTTCCTGCTCGTTGCCACCTTCTCGGATCTTCTGATCCGGGAGCGTGTCACAAGAGAAGAGGCTGCATCCCTTTATGCCGAGGCCGGCACCATATCGAGAAGTTACGCAACTTCACTGTACACCAGCGAGTCTACAGTGGAGTCTGTCTTTGTGCAGCTCCATAACCTGTCCTCTTATCTGTCAGCGTCCATCTGGATCATCAACCCCTCCGGGACCGTGCTGCTGACCAGTTCCGAACTGACGGACCTGTCCAATCCCCAGGTGATCAATGGTTTCACCCCGCAGATGTCGGGCACCTACTACACAACGGGTGATTTTTTCGGACAGTTTTCAGAAGAGCAGCTCATCGTTTTTTCTCCCATCACCTCCGGTTATAAGATCCAGGGCTATGTGGTACTGATGAAGCCGCTCTCTGCTCTCTCGCAGCGTGTCAACAGTTATCTGACCATCGTATATATCACCGTGGTACTGATCTTTCTGCTGTCCTTCATCATCCTCCTGTTCTTTACGGAGGTGGTTTACAGGCCCCTGCAAAAGATCATCTACGCCACCGAGCAGTACGCCGAGGGCAACATGCATTACGAACTGCCCGTGGAATCCGATGACGAAATGGGCTACCTGTCCGCAACCCTCGGTTACATGGCAGGCGAGATCGCCAAATCCGAGGACGTGCAGAAAAAATTCGTTGCCAACGTATCCCACGATTTCCGTTCACCGCTGACCAGCATCCGCGGTTACCTTGAGGCTATGCTCGACGGCACCATCCCGCCGGAAATGCATGAAAAATACCTGCGCATCGTGCTCAACGAGACCGAGCGTCTGACAAAGCTTACCAATTCCCTTTTGCAGCTGAATAACTTAAATACCGCAGGGATCGATTTAAATAAGAGCATTTTTGACATCAATCCCATGATCCGGGAAACCCTCGAAACCTTTGAAGGAACCTGCCTGAAAAAAGACATTCTCGTAGACCTGATCCTCACCGGTGACGAAATGTTTGTGGAGGGCGACCAGGACAAACTCAAGCAGGTGCTCTATAACCTGATCGACAATGCGATCAAATTTTCCAACCGCGGCGGCACCATCACCGTCGAGACCAATGTCAAGAAAAACAAACTCTTAGTTTCCGTCAAGGATACCGGCATCGGCATTCCCAAGGAAAGCCTGAGCCTGATCTTCGACCGTTTTTACAAATCCGACGCCTCCAGGGGCAAGGACAAAAAGGGCACCGGCTTAGGACTGGCCATCGTCCGCGAGATCATCCGCGCCCACGGCGAAAACATCAACGTCATCAGCACGCCGGACGTGGGAACCGAGTTTATCTTCACCGTCGCCATCGTCGATGATGATGAGATGGAAACCGTGGTGGAGACAGAGGAAGCACCGGCAGATACCCAAACGGCGGAGAAGACATCATCGATGCAGGAAACGGCAGATAAGAATTCGGATGATAACAAGGGAATTACTGAAAACAGTTCTGCAGAGACAAAAGATACGGCTGATAAAAACTCGAATGACAATTAAAAATAAAGGCTTCCCCCTGGGGGGAAGCTGTCGCCGAAGGCGACTGATGAGGGGTTTACTATCTTGCAAGAAAACACTTGCGAAAACCGCCGATTTTGTATATAACAGTGTTGTGAACACAATTTCTTGTATCATAATAGATTCAGAAAGGATGACTTCCATGAAACATACTACTTATGCAACTAAGGGCACCTGCTCAAGGCAGATCGACTTTGACCTTTCCGACGACGGCAAAATCTACAACGTTGCTTTTACAGGCGGCTGCAACGGCAATACGCAGGGCGTATCCCGTCTGGTTGAAGGAATGGATGCACAGGAAGTTTTATCCCGTATTTCCGGCATCCAGTGCGGCGTCCGCGGCACCTCCTGTCCGGACCAGCTTTCCAAGGCGATCCGCCAGGCGCTAGCAGAAGCATAAGAACAAAATCAAAAGACAAATACAAAGAGGTTCATTCCATGAGCAAAACAATCGTATTGACCGGCGGCGGCACAGCCGGACATGTGACACCGAATATCGCCATTCTTCCGCGGTTGAAGGCCTTAGATTACGATATCCATTACATCGGTTCCTACGAAGGCATCGAGAAAAAACTGATCGAGGATTTCAACATTCCCTACTACGGCATCTCTACAGGAAAACTTCGCCGTTACTTTGATCCGAAGAATTTTTCCGATCCCTTCCGCGTTATGAAGGGCTATGCAGAGGCCAGAAGACATTTGAAGAAAATTAAGCCTGACGTTGTCTTTTCCAAGGGCGGTTTCGTTTCCGTTCCCGTGGTACGTGCAGCGGCTTCCCTGAAGATCCCCTGTATCATCCACGAATCGGATATGACACCGGGACTTGCCAATAAACTCTGTATTCCGGTCGCCAAAAAAATCTGCTGCAACTTCCCGGAAACCCTGCAGGACCTTCCGGCAGACAAAGCGGTTTTGACCGGATCCCCGATCCGCGAGGAACTGCGCAAGGGCAAAAAAGAAGCCGGCTTGAAACTTTGCGGTTTCGACAGCCTGCGTCCCACCATTTTGGTCATCGGCGGCAGCCAGGGCGCAGCCAATGTCAATGCAGCGGTCCGTGAAGCTCTGGATGAACTGCTCAAAGATTTCCAGATCGCCCATATCTGCGGCCCCGGCAAAATGGACAATGTCCTTTTGGTAAAACCGGGTTACAAACAGTTTGAATATGTCAAATCCGATCTGAAGGATCTGTTTGCCATGGCAGACGTGGTCATCAGCCGTGCAGGCGCAAATGCGATCTGCGAGCTTTTAGCCCTGCAAAAACCGAACCTTCTGATCCCGCTTATGACGGGCAGCAGGGGCGATCAGATCCTGAATGCACAGTCTTTTGAGCAGCAGGGTTTTTCCATGGTCCTGAGTGAAAATGACATCACGCCGCTTCTTTTGACGGAAAAGATCCACGAACTGTACTTTACCCGTCAATCCTTTATTGATACCATGAAAAAAAGTGCTCAGCGAAATGCTATCGACAGCATCATCTCTCTGATCGAAGAGCAGTGCGGAGAATAACAGATGCAGACCCTGCCCATCATCATTTTCGTGATCGTTCTGATCATATTGATCGTTCTCTTTTTTCTGGGCGCAGATCCCGTCAAAGTGGGTACTGCCGCCCTTGTGCTCATAGCCGTTGAAATGTTCATGGGCGTGGAGCTCATCGATCTGGGCATCGGCCTTCTTTCGCTGATGATGCTCGCGGTGGTGCTCATGCTCATCTTTTTTACCCTTTCCCTGATCCTGATGATCTGCTTTAAAAAAGGAACCGCGACCTATGACAGTCTGGTTCCCTTAAAAAACTCCAATGCAGGCTGGGGCCTGTACGATATGGACGGAGAAAAATTCTACTGCATCTACCCCATTGAATTTATCATCACAAAATACTTTTACCGCGAAGGCGACGTCCACAAAGTACGTTTCCTGCGCTGGAAAAAGCGGAACATGCTCTTTGATCACTACAGCCGGATCGTCCTTGGCATCGGACTGTCCTCTTCCGCGATCCTGTCGCTGCTGATCGGATCGGTTTTGTTCACGCTGATCGGTCTATAAAAGCCTTCCTACCGTCCCGCCGTCTTGAACGCTTCTTTGATCTGCGCCACATCTTTGCCGGTCACTTCAAAGTCCTGACAGTAGCGCACTCTCTCATAAACAGCCGTCGCATCGCTGATATCATATCCCTTCGCAGCTGTTACGATGCTGCCGTTTTCACCGGGCGTTTTCGTTCCCCGGACATTCGCTCCGTCTTTTTTATATCTCAGCAGTTCCTTTTTATAAATATGCCGCACCTTTTCTGCGGGTGTCTTAAAGAACGAGACCCGTCTGTGATCTGTCACATCTTCCCGGATACGTTCCCGGACCTCATTTTTAACACGATAAGATCTGCTGCGCTTTGCGCCGCCCTGCCGGTTAGAAAGCAGGAGCCTTATAATGATACGCACAAGGCGAAAGAGAAGGACTGCGATTGCGATCAGTCCGAGGACCCACACGAGGGCATCAAGGATCTGCATGATCGTGGCGATCACACCGCCCTCTCCTTCATCCTCAGCCAGCATTCTCATAAGGTCTGCCATATTATCCATCATCTCAGCTGTCCCGGACTCATCCGGATGTTCACCGAACAGTTCGGAGATCCGGTTCGATAAGCCGCTCCAAAACAGCCAGACCAGCCGGTTGATATAGCGAACCAGTTTGTCTGAACGGATAAAGAGCATGCAGGCCGCTGCCGCTGCCATCACGGCCGATGCGAACATCGTATTATTCCGGAAAATGTCCTTTACCGGCATATCGTCCGTTAATTGTCCGGAACTGGATAATTCATGAAAACTGGCGATGATCTGCCGCAGCATGATCAAAAGAACATAAGCAATGCCCATGTAATAGACAACGCCTGAATATCCGAGTTCAAATCTGCCCCCGGTGACCAGAAACGAAACAACAAAGATCACAGCCAGCGCCGGATGCATATCAGGTACGCTTTTTTCCTCATTAAACCAGTTGCGGATATCGAGCAGCGTCAGCACCACTGCGCCCACTGCCAGCCTGATCTTGCCCGTGATCACAAGCGGCACCAGAATGCTGCCTGCGATCATAGCGACATGGCCGGCAATATAGATGCCGAAATTCCGGGCATGCTCGCGCAGCAGATAGCTGGCAAAAAGGAGCGCGGCAAAACCGAAAAATTCCATGGCCGCCATTTTGATCTGCATGCCGGAGCTGATCACCATACAGCCGGCGATCACTAACATATATAAGAGGATCAGATTGATCAGATCTCTGTAAAGGGGAAATCTTTTTGTTGTCATCCT
>JAEEKC010000370.1 GCA_016282215.1 Lachnospiraceae bacterium | reverse complement strand
CAAATACCGCGTCCTCACCGTTTTTGTCTGTATAATAGATCAGTTTCTTTTCGTGATCCCAGGAGGTAAGATAACCTCCCCACAGCGGTGCGAAATAGTCATCATCTGCATCATACTGATCTCCGTTATGCTCGTCTTTATAATGACATCCTATGCACATTTCGTCCTTTTTGTAACCATCCTCAGCTTCCCTCTGCTGATCTGTCATCATAAAATAGGATAAGCATACTCCGGACTCCATTCCATAGGTCGGATCCAGCTGATAGTTTTTTCCGTTGATGGTCACATAGGACCATTCATGCCCTTCGCCGTTTCTGGGGCAGTTCCCGCCAACTGTTGTGGCATCGACACCAGCCTGAAGAAGCAGGTAGGAAAAGGCCGGCGCACATTCCGAGCAGATCCCGTGTTCCGTAGTCAAAAACCGGTAAGCATTGAGCTCTTCAATGTATCTGTCACTCATTTCCATATAGGTGTCGTAATCATAAGTGTATTTTGTGCAAAAATATTCATACAGCGCAAGGATTTTTTCCAGATCCGAATAATCATCACGCATCGTCTCATTTAAGATCCCGGTCACGATATCTTCGAATTCCTTCTCTCTCCGGAGAAATTCAGATTTGGGAATTGTATAATGAAACGTCGCCCTGCCGTTATGATAGGCACCGCCGTAATCAGACTCCGTATACTCCTCCAGAATCGGGAAGCATGCATAGGGGAACTGTCCGATCATCCAATTATATGTTTCTTCACTGCTTACGGCAAATTCATCTTCGCCGCTCAGCGCGGCTTCCACATAATTGGCATAGGCCTCACACATATCCTCGCCCATGATATCACGGAAGATGGAGGGAATCACGACAGGCTGAAACGTAAAGTGGCCTTTTTCTTCGGCTTCTGTTGTTTCGTCGGTTTTATCTTTTTCATCAGTTTCTTCGGCCTTAGCGTTCTCTTCATCATCATGTTCTGCCTCCTCGGAATCAGAAGGCCCATCTGAAGTTTCAGCCTCTTTTGCAGTTTCGGAATTTTCCCCGGCTGCCCCTCCCTGTGCCGTTCCATCGGTACCGGATTCCGTTGTCTGTATTTCGACAGAAGCCTGACCCACAGCATCCTCCGGATTTGCTTTACCCAGCCCGCAACCTGTAAACATAAGGATCAGACATGCAATGCTGATCGCAAGACGTACATTTTTCTTCATCAAATAAACTCCTATTCCGTTCTTCTATATTACTTTACATTTGACAACTAAATCCAATAGTATAATGCCGAACTACTTGACGCCTGTCAAGTAATTCGGCATTTCGGTATCTTTCGTCTGATTTCACTTTCCCTGTTTCATTCATGATCAAAACAGCAGAAACGCTGCACAGATTCCGGAAAAAATATTTGCAATGGCGTGGATACACCAGCTCGGAAGGATCGATCCGTCTGCTCGCTGCTCATTCAGATAGCCCATGGCCCATGCGATCATAGCGGTAAATCCAGTGATCAAAGCAGCCTTTACGGGACCTGTCAGAGAGAAAAACATGGCGCCATGAATGATCCCGAAAATGAGGCTTTGCATCAGGTTGGCTCCCTGAAAACCGCATTTGCCGGAAAGACGTTTGAGTATAAAACCTCTGAACAGAATCTCCTCGGGGAGCGAGGTATTCAGGATCGCATATACGAGGATCGCGGGGATAGCTGCAGCTCCGAGACCTGTGAATTCGGAGGTGGCGGTTTCAATGCCTTTGACCGAATGCAGCATGAATACCGACAGTACCATGAATGCGACTTCCACGCCGAAAATGGCAAAGTGGATATTTCTGGCTTTGAAGTCTTTGATCTTCTTCAGACCGATCCATTCAAAAAAACTGCAGGACTTTCTGTATTTGATCAGCCACCAGATGAACGGGACGATGGAAAAGACAAGGATCTCTGCGATGCTGCTGATAAGTTTTGTAATAAAAAGGTTCATGATCGGTTTCTCCTTAAATGCATTAGCAGTTTTTCGGCCCCGTATTTTTATACCGGACTTCCCACAGCCATGAATTATCAGTTTTTCGGCTCCGTATTCTCATATCGGATTTCTCTCTGCTGTGTTTATGAACTGATCATACCCTTTTATTCTTTCCGGAAAAACCATAAAACCTTAACGTTTTCTTAAAGCAGTCTTTTTGCTTTCGCCTCCAGGATTTTGACATTGCCATCTGCCTTCTTCACGCCGGAAAGTTCAATCTCCATCTTCCCGTTTTCCATGCGATACTGCTCCTTTATGGTCTTATTGAATGGCTGGCAAGTCAGCATCTTATGAAAATCCGCCAATATCTGTGGCAACACTGTAACCTGATAATGGGACAACTGATCTTCTCCCACAATGTCCCCGATCTCCTGATTTAGTTTCTGCATCCAAGGTTCCATGATCCGATAGCTTCCTCTCGATTAAATGAATTTTTTAAGGGATTCATTATGCTCCGTTGCCTTAACCTCGTTTTCTTTTTATCTCTCCTGTGATCAGATCGACCGCCGCAAGGACTGCAACAATCATAATGGTTACAGTCGACTCCAAACTGTTCTCTTTAGGCGGAGTAGAGCCAAGATAGTTTTTGCCGGGGTCATCAGGGTCGTAATGCAGAGAATTATATACAACACTAAGAACACTCTCTTGATATGCACGTTTTCCTGTGTCCACCAACTTGTTGATTTCATTTTTTCCCCTTTAATTGATTAGTAGTTGTTTATTATTATGTTATATTACCACAATTGTTCTTATTATGACATACCATGTTCGCTCTCACTAAAAAAAGAGAGCCGATTGAAATGAAGTAGGAATTGACAATGAACAGTGATCAGGAGATAATTTTAAAAAGACAAAATCGTTACCTGAAAAAAAATGTAATCTATGGGGTAGAATAAAGTCAGATATGTAAGTATTTGGCCGATAAACTAATGATCAATTTAGGAAGGCGAAAGAAATGAAAAGCGAAACCTGGTTAAGAACATATGTGGCCTTGAGTTTTATAATAATGTTATGTTTTCTGCCCGGAAACGTTCAAGCAAAACAAGTCGGAAAACTGAAATTTTCCAAAGACACTGTTTCTCTATCCGCAGGACAAAGCCGGAAAGTAAAAGTGAAAGGGAAGTATCAGAAGATAAAAGCAAAAGCCGGCAAGAGCGGCATAGCCCGCGCATCTGTCAAAGGAAAAAAGATCACCATTACCGGTGTTTCCGAAGGAAAGACAAAGGTAACCGTCAAAGCCTATAAAAATGGCAAACTGGCCGCCAAAGGGAAAATTACCGTGAAAGTGACGCCGGGAAATACGACATCCGATCAATCCGGTAATCCGTCTGAAGAAACGGCTTCTTACGATGCCGGTGAATACTCGATTAAGAAGGAGCATACCGGAGAAGCGACTTTTTATGACAGAGTATCCACGGGAGCAGCCAATCTTGATGAATATGAAAAAGATTATCTGACGGCAGCGCTGAATCATGAGGACTATATGAACGGTCTTGCCGGCGCTTATTTAGAGGTAGTGGATAAGGATGGGGATAAAGTCAACGTCCTGATCACGGACAGGCTGCCGGAAGGAAAAAAGGGAGATATAGACCTTTCACGAAAAGCATTTGGGACGATCGAACCGGAGATAACCGGAAGAATGGCTGTAACATGGAAGATCATCCCATTTCCTACGAAAAGTCCCATATTCTATTTGTGGAAGGATACGAGTTCCATCTATTGGGCGGAAATACAGGTGAGAAATGGAAGGTATCCGATCAAGTCCTTGGAGTACTATGACAAAACATCAGATACCTACAAAGCGCTGGAGCGCAAAGAATACAATTATTTCGCAGCCCCGTCAGGGATGGGGGAGGGTCCTTATACATTCCGCGTAACCGATTTTTACGGACATGTACTGGTGGATAAGGATATTGCCATAAGAAATGATGGGAAGATGATCAAGGGAAAGAGTAATTTCCCGTATTAGGGTAGCAAATCTCTTATAACATATTAACTTTTGCAAGCAGCGCTTCCTGTAACGTCTGTGAGAAATTTATATTTTTTTCCAACGCTGCTTTATTCAGCCATGCCGGAATGGTTAGAGTCTTTTTTACCGATTTTTCGAAATGCTTTTTTGCATATTCAGCCACATCGACAGAAACCATACTGACAAATGCATTTTGGGGATTTATATCCAGTTCCCTGGCGATTTCTTTCAAAGAAATATCCTTGATGCCAGAAGGTTCAGGAGCCTTTTCTCCGTCTTTCTCCAGTATGTACAGATATCCTGCCAGACAATCTACCGTCATATTCATAGCTTCCACTTCATCTTTTCCGTTTGTTGCAAGCCAATTCAGATCCGGGAAAATTACTGAATAACCATTCTTTTCTACAAAAAAACATGCCGGATAAATTGATAACATATGGGACCTCCTTTCTCGTTTGCTCAAATAAGACCAGCCTGTTTTCGGATGGACTTTTCCACGCCTTTACTCAATTCCTTGCGATCAGGTATAGAGGAAAAAGATGCAGTGGCTTTCCCGCTTTAAGGGAGACCTGCTGACATCATATCATTTTTTCAAAAGCATATAAAGCTCCCGATACATCCTGTTGCGTCCTCCGCCCAGAAGATAAACAAGATCCTCCCTTACTTCCGGTCGAGCAAACAGTTCTACCAGAAACGGCGCATAGCGTGTTCCGGCACCCTCTTTGATTTCTTTTTCATAATCATCAAAGGTCT
>JAEEKC010000369.1 GCA_016282215.1 Lachnospiraceae bacterium | reverse complement strand
TGAGCGGCGCATCTGATGCAGACGCAGTTGGTTTCTTCGGTCCGGCGTGGCTGATCAACTACACCATCGCTCCTAACTGCGGTGGCAAAGCAGTCGGCGAAGGCACCTATGGTGACTGGGCAGTTTGCGATTCACCCGTTGGTTTCTTCTGGGGTGGTACATGGATCATGGCAAACAAGAACATGGATCCTGCAAAGAAGGACGCTGTTAAGGAACTTATTTACTGGATCACTCTTGATTCTTCCGAAGACGGACTTCAGTACAAGTGGGCAAACGGAACTCTGAACGGCGAAGGCGGCACAAAGGATACAGTAGCATCCGGTACAGTAATGGGCAAGTCTGATGGATCTCTTGACTTCCTCGGCGGCCAGAACATGTTCGATTACTTCATCCCTGCAAACAAGTATGCCAAGGGTGACACCATGACTCAGTATGATGAGAGCATCAACAACGCTTATACCGAGCAGGTTGCACAGTATGCAGCAGGCGAGAAGTCCAAAGAAGATGCAATCGCTTCCTTCAAGGAAAAAGTTGCTACCGACCTTGGTATCGAAGCAGCTGAATAAGCTGAATAAAAAGCAGTTAATTACTAACGCTTAGGCAATGAATTCTGCGGGAAGAATCCCTTCCCGCAGAATTTTGAGCGTAAGCGGCGTATCTTGAGAATATTGCTTCGGTAATCAAATACCGTGATCACTTGCGGTATTTGATCGCCGAAGCGATAAAAACATCCCGGAGGATCGATACATGAAGAAGGGCAAATTTACGGGGTATGCGAAGTGGGGCTACATTTTCTGCATTCCTTTTTTCCTGGCATATGCCATTTTCCAATTATATCCGACATTCTATACCATCATCATCGGATTCACAGACCTGAAGGGTGTAGCAGCAACTGACTGGCACTTCCTGAAGGACGATTTATTCGCAAACTACAAGTTCATATTAGGGAACGCAATGTTCCGAAAAGCATTTGGCAATACCGTAAAACTGTGGGTATTCAACTTCATCCCGCAGATCTCCTTAGCGCTTTTGCTGACGGCATGGTTCACAGACCGCCGTTTCAAGATCAAAGGCGAAGGATTCTTTAAAGTTGTATTCTACATGCCGAACATCATCACGGCAGCAACCATCGCTATCCTGTTCAGCTCCCTGTTCGGATTCCCGATGGGTCCTGTCAACGACCTGTTGATGAGATTTGGTTTTATCGATGAACCGTACAACTTCCTGATCAAGAAGAATGTGGCACAGTACATCATCATGTTCATCCAGACCTGGATGTGGTACGGCTATACAATGATCATCCTGATCTCCGGCGTACTCGGTATCAGTACAGAGATCTTCGAGGCGGCGGAAGTGGATGGCGCAAACGGATGGCAGACCTTCTGGCTGATCACCATCCCGAACATCAAGACGATCCTTTTGTTCACACTGGTAACGAGTTTGATCGGTGGTTTGAACATGTTCGATATCCCGCAGCTGTTCGTATTCGGCGGCGGCCCGGACAATGCGACCATGACCACGAACATCTTCATTTACAACCAGGCGTTCAAAGGAAGCTACATGTACAACAGAGCATCTGCAGCAAGTATGATCATGTTCGTGATCATCGTAGTGCTTTCGGCACTGCTGTTCTACCTGCTGCGTGACAAGGACGAGAAGGCGCTCGAACGTATCAAGAAGGAAGAAAGAAAAGCCCAGAAGATACGTGCAAAAGAAGCGGCAGCTCGCGGACAGATGTAAGGAGGTGGCTGAGACATGGGAAAGAGTAATAATAATGGTGCAGCCGGCTCCGGAGCTGTAACCATGAACAAGAAACAGCAGCATAATCCGGTACTGAAGGTGATCATCTACATCGTATGCGTGATCCTGACGATCCTGTCCCTGATGCCGTTCATCATCATGATGGTGAATGCGACCAGATCGACAAACGAGATCCAGGCACACGCTGTGTCCCTGATCCCTTCCAAGTATCTGTTTAACAACTTAAAGATCCTGGTATCCAAGAGTTTCGACCCGAAGGTAGGTTTCATGAACTCCATGATCGTATCCGTGGGCGTTACGCTCCTGGCTATCTACTTCTCAACATTGACGGCATATGGTCTGGTAATCTATGACTGGAGATTAAAGAACTTCGTATTCAAGTTCATTGTAGCAGTTATGATGATCCCGGCACAGCTGACCACCATCGGTTTCTATCAGATGGTATATAAGATCCACATGACGAACCATTTGAGCATGCTGATCTTACCGGCGATTGCAAACTCCTCCATGGTATTCTTCATGAGACAGTACATGGTAGGAGCCCTGCCGTTCGAACTTGTACAGGCAGCCCGGATCGACGGAGCGGGCGAGTTCTTCATCTTCAACAAGATCGCGCTGCCGATCATGAAACCGGCTATCGCAACACAGGCGATCTTCACGTTCGTAGGATCCTGGAACAACCTGTTCACCCCTATGATCCTGTTGACAGACCAGAAGAAGTTCACACTGCCTATCATGGTATCCCTTCTTCGAGGCGATATTTACCGAACCGAGTTCGGAACCATCTATCTGGGTCTGACGATGACGGCCCTTCCGCTGATCATCGTATACCTGATCCTTTCTAAGTACATCATCGCCGGCGTGGCGTTGGGTAGTGTGAAGGGATGAGGCCAGATTAGGCATGAGGTTTATTTTGAGACCAAGCAAATAAGAAAGAAAAGCGCTCCGCGAGTTTACTCGCATGGGCGCTTTTTCTTTGTTATTTATTCGGCGAATGCCGAATCCGCCCGCCATCGCGAAGCGATAGCGGGCTGGCTTGGTTGAACTCGGGGGCGAGAGGTGCTTGGACGGTATAATAAAATTATATTCCCTATCCCCTTTTTCTGTGATATACTATATAAGCCATTTTTTGCGCAAAAAAACAAAAAGGATAATACCATGAGATTACAATATGATGAAGAAACAGGAGAGGTGACGGAAGGCAGTATTGTCGATCCGAGTATCGAACAGTATGATGCCCCGGTGCCGGAGACAAAGAAAGATAAGTTTTTCAACTTCATGAATATGTTCGGAGATATGTTCTTTCTGAATGTGGTTTTCTTTGTGACATCGGTTCCGCTCATTACCCTGGGCGCCTCTTTTACGGCATTGTACAGCGTGACACTGAAGATGGTGCGGAAAGAAGAAGGAAAAGTCGTACCCTCGTATTTTAAGGCATGGAAACAGAACTTCATCCCGGCCACCAAGGCATGGGCCGTGATCCTGATCTACCTGTATCTGATGTACGTGGAATACCAGTTCATGCTGCAGATGAGTGAGCAAAGCCAATACATCATGATCTTTGTGATGGGACTGGAGATGCTGCTGCTTGCCTTTATTCTGCCGCTGCTTTTCCCGCTGATCGCAAGATACGAGAACACAACCTTTAACTATTTCAGGAATTCCCTGGTATTTGCCGTTTCCAATATCTGGGTATGGTTCCGCGTTTTCATCTCCTGGATGGCGCCGTTTTTGCTGACGCTGATGAAGATCGAGATCCTGTATTATGCCTGGTATGTATGGGCGATGCTGCTCTGCTCGATCCTGGCTTACAGCGATTCCATCATCATCAGAAAACTGTTCGACCAGCTTGAGGCGGCTGAGCAGGAAAAAGCGCAAAGCCAGCCGGCAAAGACAGAAGCGGCCAAAGAAAAAAACGCTGCTAAGAAGGCAGAAACCGAAAGTGACGCACAGCCCGTAAAAAGCAAAAAAGCAGGATTGGCTGAAAAGGCAAAAGTACCAAAAAAAGGCTCTGCAGATTGAAACAAAGATGAAATTGACAGTGTAAAGTCTGATCGGAAAAATACGTAAACAAAATCTGATCATCAATTGAGACAGAAAATATGACAAAACACGAATATCTGAATACCATCAGCAGGACACTCAGCGGACGGGTGAAGCCTGCGGTGCAAAAAGAAACGATAGAATATTACAAAGAATACATTGATGCGCAGATCGTCAAAGGCGATTCCGAGGAAATGGTGCTGGCAACCCTCGGTGATCCGAAGCTTTTGGCGAAGACAGTGATCGCATCACAGCCGGAGCCTTATGGTGATGAGAAGATGACGAGATCAGCCGTCCCGGAATCCGAACGGAAGAAACAGGACAGACAGCTGATTCTGATCTTGATCGTGATCCTTGCCGTGCTTTTCCTTGTGCTGGGTCTTGTATTTAAAGTGGTATGGAAACTGTTACCGATCCTGCTTCCGGTAGGCATTATCATATTTGCAGTCAGGAAGCTGCGGGATAAGTCCTGAATGGGACTTTGAATCTATCAGAAAGCAATGAATTTTCGGTCAAGTAAACAGCCCGTCAGGGGTGACGGGCTGTTTTGGGGAGTATAAATTAAAAATAACGATTTGTGCAACAACTTGATTGGGGGATTGCTGTTGCTAATGTTATTATAGGTCTTTTCCGTAATGCATGCAAGCGATTTTTCGCCATTTAAAACGTTTAAGATATTAAAAAAAAATAAAGTATGTAAACAGAAAGAGAAATCAGGCAAATGAACCATATTTGGGAGCTGATCGCCCCCTGCCATTTCGGTTTGGAGGCAGTTTTAAAACGCGAGATCACGGATCTCGGATATACGGTTACACAGGTGGAAGACGGCCGGATCACCTTTGAAGGTGATGCGGAAGGAGTCTGCAGGAGCAACATTTTTCTGCGCAGTGCGGAGCGTATCCTGATCAAAGTCGGGAGCTTTCACGCGGAGAGTTTTGATGACCTCTTTGAAGGCATGAAAGCACTGCCCTGGGACGAGTTTATCCCTGCTGACGGCAAGTTCTGGGTGACCAAGGCAGCCAGTGTGGGAAGCAAACTCTTTTCCCCTTCGGACATCCAGTCCATCTGTAAAAAAGCAATGGTGGAAAGCCTGAAAAAAAGCCATCATGTGGAATGGTTCCCGGAAAACGGCGCATCCTATCCGGTGCGGATCTTTATCAAAAAAGATGAAGTGACCGCTGCGCTGGACACCACGGGAGAATCCCTTCATAAAAGAGGATACCGCATTTTGACGGCCAAGGCCCCGCTGCAGGAAAACCTGGCGGCATCCCTGATCATGCTGACCCCCTGGAAAAAAGACAGGATCCTGGTGGACCCTTTTTGCGGAAGCGGCACGTTTCCCATTGAAGCAGCGCTCATGGCAGCCAATATCGCACCCGGCATGAACCGCAGTTTTACGGCAGAACAGTGGACAGGCATCATTCCGAAAAAGGAATGGTACGGCTGCGTCAATGAAGCACAGGATATGATCGATTTGTCGCAGATGCCGGATATACAGGGCTACGATATCGATGAGCAGGTGATCAGGGTAGCAAGAGACAACGCAAAGCGCGCGGGCGTTGAAAAGTTCATTCATTTTCAGGCGCGGCCTGTCTCTGAGCTGTCGCATCCGAAAAAGTATGGCTTCCTGATCACAAACCCGCCCTACGGCGAACGTCTTTCGGATAAGAAGGAACTAAAAGAAATCTATACCGCTTTAGGCGAGCGTTTCCGGTCGCTGGATTGCTGGTCCATGTACCTGCTGACAGGTTATGAGGACGCAGTAAAGGACATAGGCATCAAACCGCAGAAAAACAGGAAACTGTACAACGGCATGCTGAAAACCTACTTCTACCAGTTCCCCGGCCCGAAACCGCCGAGACGTACGGAAACATAATAAAGGCTTCCCCCTGGTGGGTCGCTAAGCGCCGGTGGCGCTTGCCCAGCGTGGACCGAGCCGACAGGCGAGACGGCTGTCGCCGAAGGCGACTGATGAGGGGCGTAAAGGAAGCCGAAATCAAAAGGCTATGATATACACGGAGCAAGGCATATGAGAGGAAAATGGGCAATTTTCATCGCCGTATTATTTTCGCTGCTGTTTGTTGCCGGTGTCGGCACGATGCTGGCCATGGGAAACAGAGCCGGGAGCGGGACAGACGCGCCGGATACAGAAACCCAGGGCAGTGCAGCGGCGCTGACCGGTGATACGGCGGAAAGAAATACAGCGGATGGTTTGATAGCAGGAAAAACTACCGCAGACAGCGATTTAACGGACAGCGCGAATCCGGACAGCGCAGATGTCGATAGTGCGAATGCAGATAGCATGAGCGCAGATCAAACGGATGAAGGAAGCGAAGGTGCAAAAGGTGATGCCGCCCCTGGACAGCCGGATAACGGATCTTCGCCGGAGGGCGATTTTGCCGGTCAGCCGGCGCCTGTCAGCAAAGAGGATGTCGGTGATAAGGCGCCGCTTTCGCAGGAAGAGTCCGACCGGATCAACTTGGAACTGGCCAGACGGCTGCGCGCTTCCTATGACAGGATCGTTGTGATCGATCCGGGACACGGCGGCACAGACAGCGGCCTGGTTGTGGCTCCTTCTGATGATCCGGAAACAAACCTTGCGGAAAAAGACCTTTCCCTGCAAGTAGCGCTGAAAGTTAAAGAGATACTCGAAGGAAAGCAGATCTGCGTGATCCTGACAAGGGATACGGACATGACCTTAGGTGAAAGCTCTCGCGTCCTCATCGCCAACGGAATGCCCGCAGACCTGTTTATCAGCCTGCATGTCCGTTCAGACGCGGATACTACCCTGCACGGCATGAGCGCAGTTTATAATGCGTCATTTTATTCCCCGCGGATCCAGAATGCGCAGCTGGCCTATGATCTTTTGAAAAACATGGAAGATGTGACAAAAGAGAAAAGCCTGGGAATGTTTGATGCAGACAGAGACGCCGACATCATGTCGCTGATGATCCCTTCGGTGGAGCTTTCATTGGGGCAGCTCAGCAACGCTCAGGATGTCAAACTTTTGATGAGGGATGATTACAAAGACAAACTGGCTCTCGGTATCGCAGACGGGATCCTCGCATCGTTTGATCGTATGGATGAAAGTAAAAACCATTAAAATAGAAAGGTCGTGAAAACATGTCTTCACAAACAAAATCCCCTACCCTGGTCCTGGCCAGTTCCAACAAGGGAAAACTAAACGAAGTGCGCCAGATCCTGGCGGACAGCGAATTATCCGTGATCCCCTTAAGCGAAACGGGATTTACGGACGAGATCGAG
>JAEEKC010000368.1 GCA_016282215.1 Lachnospiraceae bacterium | reverse complement strand
GAAAGGAAACTTAAGCAACATGTCACAAGAAGGAGATATGAAGGTAGTAAGGCAGCAGCGGCTGACAGGGGAACGGGCGTTGTTCGGATCAAAGGACCTTATCATCGAGGATACCATCTTTGATGATGGGGAATCACCGCTGAAGGAAAGCAGTAATCTCAAGATCTCGGGGAGCATGTTTAAGTGGAAGTACCCGCTCTGGTATTGCAAGGATGTTGAAGTGAAAAACAGTTCCTGGTTTGAGATGGCAAGAGCCGGCGTATGGTATACGGACCGGATTTCGGTAAAGGACTGTCTGATCGAGGCACCGAAAAACTTCCGAAGATGCAACGGACTGACACTGGAGCATGTGAACTTTCCGAATGCAGCGGAGACGCTCTGGCATTGCAGCGATGTGACTATGCGCCGGGTGTTTGCCAAGGGCGATTATTTCGGCATGAACAGCGAAAACATTACCGCAGAGGATTTTGAGCTGGATGGGAATTACAGTTTTGACGGTGCAAAAAACGTGCAGATCAAAAATGCTCGCCTGCTGTCAAAGGACGCCTTCTGGAATGCGGAAAACGTTACGGTAACGGACAGCTTCATCTGCGGGGAATATCTTGGATGGAATTCCAAAAACCTGACCTTTGAAAACTGTACCATTGAAAGCTTGCAGGGCATGTGTTATATCGACAATCTGGTGATGAAAAACTGCAAGCTCTTAAATACCACCCTGGCCTTTGAGTATTCGACGGTGGAGGCGGATATCACCTCAAAGATCGAAAGTGTGATCAATCCCACTTCCGGCACCATCCGCGCCGAGAGCATCGGCGAGCTGATCCTGGAAAAAGACAGGATCGATCCCGGAAAGACGAAGATCATCTGCCGGGTTGTCAATGGGGACGGTTCTTTTTGACAACTTTCAAAACGCTTTGTTTCAAAAAAACATATCGGAGATAGCGAAATGAACCAATATGATTTTGACACATTAGTTGACAGATCGGGAACCGACTGTCTGAAATGGGATATCAAGGAAGGCGAGCTGCCCATGTGGGTGGCGGATATGGATTTTCCGGCGGCGCCCGAGATCCGTGAGGCAGTGGAAAAAAGAGCCCGCCACGGCGTATTCGGCTATCAGATCATTCCCGATGCCTGGTATGACGCTTATATCGGCTGGTGGAAAACGCGCCATAACTTGGAGATCAAAAAGGAATGGCTGGTCTTTACCACAGGTGTGATCCCGGCCATTTCCAGCGCGGTGAGAAAGCTGACAAGCCCGGCGGAAAAAGTCTGTCTGATGACACCAGTCTATAATACATTTTTTAATTCCATTGTCAATAACGGCAGAGTGCCTTATGAATGCCCTCTTTCTTATGACAGAGAAAAGGGCTATTCTATGGATTTTGAAGCGCTGGAAAAAGCATTGTCCGATCCGCAGACTTCCTTGCTCCTTCTTTGCAATCCGCAAAATCCCGGCGGAAAGATATGGGACCGGGAGGAACTGGCCAGAGTCGGAGAGCTTTGCAAACAGTATGGGGTAACCGTATTTGCGGATGAGATCCACTGTGACCTGACGGCGCCGGGGCTTTCCTATACTCCCTTTGCTTCCGTTTCCGAGACCTGCGCGCAGATCAGCATCACAGCCGTTTCGCCCACAAAGACCTTTAATCTGGCAGGCATTCAGACGGCAGCATTTTTCAGCGCAAACCCTGTCCTTCGCCATAAACTGTGGCGGGCGGTCAATACCGATGAGGTGGCGGAACCCAATGCCTTTGCGGTGGATGCAACGGTGGCTGCCTTTACCAAGGGCGGTCCCTGGCTCGATGCCCTGAGGGAGTATCTGCAGGAAAACAAGCGGATCACAGTATCTTTCATAGAAGAGCATCTGCCGGAGCTTTCTGTGGCTTCTACGGATGCGACTTACCTTCTGTGGATCGACCTGAATGAGATTCTGAAAAGACGCGCAGAGCTTTCGGATGACAAGCCGGATGCCCGGCACTTTGTACGCTTTTTAAGGGAAAAAACAGGTCTTTTTGTGATGTATGGCAATGTATACGGAAAAGGCGGCGATCACTTTTTACGCCTGAATATTGCCAGCCCGAAATCCATGCTGGAAGACGGCCTTGCAAGGCTGGAGGCAGGTGTAAAGATGTATCTGTCGCCGCAATAAAAAACTGAAAGGAAGACAGGAGTTCGTCCGGGCAGATGACAAATGAACTGCCCGGACCGATTTTTATCATCTTCAGAAATTCTTAAATATTCTGCATATTTGTTCTTCAGAAACCCATAGTAAAGTAGCATTATAAAATCACGTGATCTTGTTTGCAGGCGATAGCCTGCGGGAGAAAAAAGAGAGGGAAAACATGAGTAAAATACTGGTATGCGATGACGACAAAGAGATCGTGGAAGCGATTTCCATTTACTTGGCGCAGGAAGGCTATGAGATCGTGAAAGCCTATGACGGGCGGGACGCGATCGCGAAGATGAAGCAGGAAGAGCCGGATCTTTTGATCATCGATGTGATGATGCCCATGCTGGACGGGATCCACGCAACGCTTTTGATCCGCGAGTTTTCAAAGGTTCCGATCCTGGTGCTTTCCGCTAAATCAGAGGACGCTGACAAGATCTTAGGGCTGAATGTGGGCGCAGATGATTATATCACCAAGCCCTTCAATCCTTTGGAGCTGATCGCCAGAGTCAAATCGGCGCTTCGGCGTTATCAGAAGCTCGGCGGATCACCGGAGGGCGAGAATACAAACGTCTTTACGATCCGCGGCCTGTCCATCGATGATACGGAAAAACAGGTTTATGTGGACGGAAAAACAGTCAGCCTGACACCCATTGAATATCAGATTTTACTCCTTTTGATGAAGCATCCGGGACGGGTGTATTCCACGGACCAGATCTATGAGAATATCTGGAACGAAGATGCCTTCGGCAGCGAGAATACCGTGGCAGTGCATATCCGTCATATCCGGGAGAAAATTGAGATCAATCCGAAAGATCCGAGATACCTGAAGGTTGTCTGGGGTGTGGGGTACAAGATCGAGAAGTAGATCGGCAGGAGTTATTATGGGTAAGAATAAGAAGAACAAAAATGAAAACAATATCGAAGTGATCGATGTTATAACGGGTGAAACAGAAGAATCAACGGTTCAGAACATAGAGACCGGAAACAAGAAGTCTGAAGACCTGCAGTCAGAAACTCAGCAGACTGAAGATCAGCATCCGGAAGATCAACAAACAAAAGAGCAACGTGCAGAAAATCAGCAGGCAGAAGATCAGATAATGGCAGACTGTCGACAGGACAAAGAGAAAAAAACTGCAGACCGGAAAGCAACTGATCGTAAAGCCGTAGATCAAAAAACTGCAGACCGACAGGGAAACAGCGGCAAGAAATCCACCCGCGGCAGATGTATCGGCTTTGGTTTTCTGACACTTCTCTTTGTTATGATCGCCCTTGGCATATCTATTTTTATCATGAAAAACAGCGTGATCATAGACGGTGTCAGGAAAAGCAGTGATATGATCGCGATCAATCCTTTCGAAAAAGAGGCGCAGTCCTTCCGGGATACGGCGGATTTTCAGTCCGTTTTCTATACCAATGTTTCCGACCTGTCTTACCGTCTGGCGCTGGCTTCCCAGCTGGAAAGCGGCGGCAAGTTCGACGGCGAAAAGAAGATCGATGTGATCAGTTATTATTATCGCAGGCATCCGAATCAGATCCCGGAAAAATACAAGGATGTGAAGATCGAATATAAACTTGCGGATCTGCTTGCCTGGTGCGATGAAGACAGTCTCAGCTGGAGAAATATCAGCGCTGCGGACTGGGCAGAAAAATACGGAAATAACAGTGGAAATACAGATGAGGCAGCAAAGCAGACCTACTGCCTGATCAATGAAACATATCTTCCGGCAGATGGGGTATCCCTCTATGAACGGTATTATCCGGAAGGCATGGAAAGCATTTTTGCAAACCCCATCGTGGAAAGCGGGGAAGTCGAGATCGTTTATGATGAAAACGGCGAGCCGGTGGAAGAGTATCCCGGGGATTTTCAGGAAAACGAGGACAATTACGTTTACACCAATAATGGCGCCTATAATGTCGGAGAGTATTATGAAGGCATTCCCTCCCTGGCCCAGATCCTTTCTGAGGACATGCAGGACCTGCGTTCCAATACCGAACAATATGAGCGGTATGCAGACTGGCTGACAGAAGAGACAAACTTAAAATATGTGCTGCTGACACCGTCCGGCTTGATCCAGAAGAGCAACCTGCGTCTGCCCGATTACTTTATGAAGCAGGATGCATCAGTCCGCAGGGCAAAACTGGCGAAGGCCTTTACTTCGAAAAAAACATATGTGGCCTATACCTACGGGCAGGCAGCCCTGCAGCATGGAGATCTGGACAACCGGGAAAACACCATGCTTGCCTCGATCCGCCGCAACGGCTATAATTTCGCCGACGGCAGCATGCTCTATGTCTGCGTGCTGGATGAAGGGGCAAATGATGATGTGCTCGGCAGGTATCTGACAGACGATATTTACGGAAAAGCCGATGCCGGATACAAACAGGTAGCCGGCACCATGACGGGCTATATTCCGACGCTGATCATCCTTGGCTTTGCGGCGCTGATCTGTTTTGCCTGCTTTACGATCTTTGTGCCGAAGTATGAAAAAGAAAGGGTGCAGGGTTTCCACAAGGTGCCGACGCTGATCGCTGCAGCACTTTTGACACTGCTGGCCGGAGCTGTCTTCGCCGTGCCTTTTATGTTTAAGGACGGTTATACGCAGTTTGAACTGCTCCATAACCGGGCAACAGTTTTTGAGCTGATCTGTTCCACGGTTTTTGTCTGCGGCCTGATCGATATGATCATTTTCCTGTATGCCTGGTATTCTCTGATCCTTCGGATCAAGAGCAGAACGCTGCTGTCAAACAGCCTGTTTGCATGGCTGTTCGGACCGCAGAAGGGACTCCTGATCAAAGGTCTGCGCCTGATCGGAAAGGCCATCAGCTGGATCTTCTTCCTGTTTGCTACGGTTTTGGAAAGCATCGCGGGCTTTTTCCAAAAGCAAAAGAGCATGATCCTTCGCACCTGGGTGCCCTATATCGGATTTTTGCTCATCAATTTCCTGGTGCTGGGCTTTACGGGAATGCATGCAATAGGCATCTTTTTCCTGATCCTGTTTGTCCAGATCCCGGTGGGTGTCCTGATCTATTTAAAAGAGAAGGGCAGGACTGCCATCGCTGACGGCGTCGGCAAGATCGTGGAAGGCGACTTGGATTATCAGATCGACGCGCAGAAACTGTTCGACGGCAATAAGGAGCTGGCGCTGCAGGTCAACATGATCGGCGATACCGTGCGCGGGGCCGTGGAGCAGAGCATGCAGGACGAGCGCATGAAGACGGAACTGATCACCAACGTATCCCACGATATCAAGACGCCCCTGACCAGCATCATCAATTACGTGGATCTGTTAAAGCGCGAGAACCTTCCCGAAGGACCGGCGCAGGAATATATCAAAGTGTTAGAGGAAAAATCCCAGCGTCTGAAGGTGCTGATCGTGGACCTGGTGGAGGCCTCCAAGATCTCTTCCGGCAATATCACTCTGAACATGGAAGACCTGGATATTCGTGAGATGGTCAGCCAGTCCCTGGGAGAATTCGAGGACCGGATCGAGGCAGCGGGACTATCCGTGATCTATGAAAAACCGGAGGAAAAAATGAGCGTCCATGCGGATCCGGCCAGGCTTTGGAGAGTGCTTGAAAACCTGATGGGAAATGTCTGCAAATATGCAATGCCGGGCAGCAGGGTCTATGTGGAACTGGCGTCTGAAAATGCAAAAGATGTGACACTGCCGGTACCCATCGGCGCGCAGGCAGATGATACCGGAATGAAAAGTGCAGGGATGATAGCACTGACCATCAAGAATATCTCGGCAAGCCCTTTGAATATTTCCACCAAAGAACTGACGGAGCGCTTTGTCCGGGGTGACCAGGCCAGAAGCAGTGAAGGCAGCGGTCTCGGACTTTCCATCGCCAAGGATTTAACGACGCTGATGGGCGGCGATCTGCAGATCATTCTCGACGGCGATCTGTTCAAGGCATGCGTGACCATGCCGGCGGGCGCAGAACAAAACTAAAACACCGATTTTTCTTTTGAAAAAATAAGTATTATGGTATAATATGTCGTAACTGTTCAGAGCCATGCGAATAGGCTCTGAATTGTTGCGATTTTTTTATGTGTAATACACGATTACTGCCGGGTGATAAGGTTTTCCGGGGAGGAACATAAAAGTGACTGAAGAAACGAAGGAAAAGAAACCGAAGAAGTTTTCCGCTGCCCTTCGGCGGGGCGGTGTGATCCGCGCGGCTGTCCTTGGCAGTCTGATCGTGGTCGTCATCCTCATTGTCGGCACCATCTGGACCGGGCGCAGCGCAAGCCGGGATACCGAAAAAGCCGTGCGCAACGTAAGCCTCCTATACCTTGACGAGCTGGCAGGACGGCGGGAGCAGGTGGTATCCGCCACGCTGAATGACTATACCAGCGATATTGACGCTGCCATCAGCCTGATCGAGAAAAGCGATTTAGAGAGCAAAGAGAGCCTGCAGGCCTATCAGACCAGAATGAAGCAGCTTTACGGGCTGGAGAAGTTCGCCTTTGTGGATGAAAACGGACTGATCTATACGGCGCGGGGGACCAGGACGGATATCGATACCTATGATTTTGATCCCCTGACCATTACCGAAGCCGAGGTCAGCGTGAAAAATGCCGGCGGTGAGAATACAACGGTGGTGATTGCCCATTCCGTGGACCGCCTGCCTTTTGAGGGACAGACTTTGGTGGCCTGCTTTATGGAAATGAGCATGGATCATTTTCTGGATGCCGTTTCCCTGAAATCCACGAATAACAGCACCACCTTCTGCAACCTGTATAAGTCCGACGGCGTATCCTTCACCGGACTGGTACTTGGCGGTCTGTCTGCCGACTATAACCTGCTGACGGCACTGGCTTCGGCCGAGTATGAAGACGGATATAACTACGAAACGGTGAAAAAACAGTTCGGCGACAAACAGTCGGGCGTGGTTTCCTTTACCTATAACGGGATCAAAGAGACCTTAAGTTATGTGCCCGTACACGGGACGGACTGGATGCTGACCTATCTGATCCGGGAAAGCGTTATCAGCGAGCAGATCGATGCCATTTCGCAGGGCATCATCCAAAGAGCCCTGTTCCAATCGCTTTTGACGGCACTGGTGCTGCTGATCCTTTCAGCGGTCATGATCGTGCAGACCAGAAAGGCAGAGCGCCTGTTTTCCGAGCGGGAAACGGCAGAAACACTGCAGCAGGAACTTGAAGAACGGCTGGCTTTGCAGGATGAACTGCTCGAGCAGGAAAAAATGCGGACCCAGCAGGATAACATGATCACGGCGCTTGCTTCAGATTATCGGAGCGTCTATTATGTAGATCTCGAAACCGGCAAGGGACTGTGCTACCGAAGTGATGATGTAGGTGCCGACCAGATCGTTCCGGGTTCCGAATTTGACTATATGAAAGAGTTCCGGGGCTATGCCGAAAACTTTGTCACCGAGGAATACCGGGCAGCCTTTTTGGAGTTTATCGAGCCTGAGTCCATCCGGAAAGGGCTTGCAAACGACCTGATCATCACCCTTCGTTATCTGGTGAAAAAAGATGGCAAGGAACAATACGAGATGCTCAGAATGGCGGGCGTGCGGCATCCCGAGGACCGGACGGATCACAGAGTGCACGCCGTGGGCGCGGGCTTTACGAATATTGATGCCGAGATGCGGGATTCCCTGGCGAAAAAACAGGCCCTTTCCGATGCGTTGAAAGCGGCGGAGGAAGCCAGCCGTGCCAAGACAGCATTTTTGTCCAATATGAGCCATGAGATCCGCACGCCCATGAATGCCATCATCGGCCTGGATTCCCTGGCCCTTCGGAAACCCGGACTGGATGATGAAACGAGAGAGTATCTGGAAAAGATCGGCGCCAGTGCAAGGCATCTTCTGGGCCTGATCAATGATATCCTGGATATGAGCCGTATCGAATCCGGCCGTATCGTGCTTCGTAAAGAAGAGTTTTCCTTCCGCGCGATGCTTGAGCAGATCAATACGATGGTTCTGACCCAGTGCCGGGAAAAGGGGCTGACCTATGAGTGCAAACTCACCGGCGGCGTGTCGGATTTTTATATCGGCGACGATATGAAGCTTAAGCAGGTGCTGATCAATATCTTAAGCAATGCCATCAAGTTTACGGAAGCACCCGGCGAGGTGACACTTGCCGTCGAGAGGACCAATGTCTTTGATGATCAGAGTACTTTGAAATTCGTGATCCGGGATACCGGCATCGGCATCAGCGAGGAGTTTTTGCCCCAGATCTTTGAGTCCTTTACTCAGGAGGACAGTACCCGCAACAATAAGTACGGCAGCACGGGACTGGGAATGGCCATTACCAAAAATATCGTGGAACTGATGAACGGCACCATCACCGTGCAGTCGAAAAAAGGCGAGGGCACGGAGTTTACCGTTGTTGTGACTTTGAAAAACTGTGAGCACTTAGACTATGACAGCAATGCCATCAATTACAAGGATCTTCGCGTGCTGGTTGTGGATGATGAGAGGATGGCGGCCGAGCATGCCATGGTAGTATTGGATGAAGCCGGCATCAAAGCCGATATTGCCTTAAGCGGCGAAGAGGCGCTGCAGATGCTCGAGGTGGCCCATACGAAGCAGGAGCACTATAATCTGGTGCTGCTGGACTGGAAGATGCCGGAAATGGACGGGATCGAAGTGGCAAAGAAGATCCGGGAGCGCTATGACAACGAAACCACGGTCATCATCCTGACTTCCTTTAACTGGGATGAGATCATGGATGAGGCATTGCATGTGGGCGTCGACTCATTTCTGGCAAAACCGCTTTTCGCATCCAATGTCATTGATGAATTTGAGCGCATCGCCCGCAGGAATAATATGAGCCTGTTTAAGGAAAAACAGCGGGCTGAGCTTTCCGGCAGGCGGGTGCTGATCGCAGAAGATATGGAGATCAATGCCGAGATCATGAAACAGGTGCTGGCCATCCGGGAGATGGAGGCAGAGGTGGCAGCGGACGGCGAAGCGGCGGTTTCCCTGTTTGAAAGCCATGATCCTTTCTATTTTGACGCCATCCTGATGGATGTCCGGATGCCGAAGATGGACGGCCTCGAGGCTACGACAGCCATCCGAAGCGTAGACAGAAAGGATGCGGGCATCATTCCCATCATTGCCATGACGGCCAATGCTTTTGATGAGGATGTGCAAAGATCCCTGCAGGTGGGAATGAATGCGCATCTGTCCAAGCCCGTGGAACCGGAGCGGCTGTACCGGACATTAGAGGAACTGATCTGGGAAGCAGACGAGAAAAAGCAGCCCTGATCCGAAAATCCTGTCAATTCCGCTTAATTTGTGGTAATATCGATTTGTCGGTGACTGCAACCAAAACGGCATCAGAGGGGTATTATAGACAAAAGAGCTGCGAGGCAAAAGGCAAAAATAAAAACAGATACCGATCAAAAGGGGGAAAAACATCATGCCAAGAACAAAATATGATAATGTCCAGAACGTAAATGAACAGTATGAAAAGGTTTTTAAGAACGTTGACAAGAAGCAGAAAGAGGAATGGGAAAAGGGTTTCAAAGAGACGTCCAGGTTAGTCGACCAGAAGAAAACCGCCATGCTCGATTTTATCGGATCAGATCTTTCGGATGAGGATTTTGCAAGGTTAGAAGATAAGGTAAAGAATGATCAGAAAGCCATCAATCTGTTTAACAGGATGGCAGGTGAGTTGACCGCAATACAGGTCATCAAGCATAAGAAGGATTTTTTGAATGCACTCGCCGGAGATATTCTGAACATTCCCGAGGAAGAGTGGGAAAGCAATTACAAGTTTGCAAATGAGACCTGCACCAAGTATACGGCAGAAAGAGACCGCAAAAATGAAAAGATCAGCGAAGCTGTCAAGGGGGTAACCGATCGGGAAAAAAGAAATTCCGCGCAGTATGCGAGGGCACTCGCCGACGGCGCTTATGATGAGAAGACAGGGAGCGATCCGGTTCAAAGCGACCCGCAGAGAAAAGAAGACTATGTGAAGATGGCCGCGAAGCTGGTCTCTTATGCAATTGTCGAGCAGGATACGATCATGCCCACCGGAAGCAACAGCCAATATGATTACAATAAAGTTGTGAATGCGTTAAATCACAGAAAGGAGCTTCAGAAGGGCGTCGAAAACGATCTGGCCGGCAACAAGGATTTCGCGGCCTTTGTCATGCAGCAGAGAGCAGCAGGAAAACCCGCTGCCGATTTTAAGAAGGAGAACCTTTTTGCGAGCTGGAATCAGTACAAAAAAAACCTTCAGGCAGCCAGAGATGAGTACCTCGGTTTTATGGAAACGAACAAGAATACGATCAAAGAAGAGGCTGATATCAACAAGAAACCGGGTTATCTGTTGTTTTCGGCGGAGCTTATCGATACCGATGTCAGAAAAGAGGAGGTTCAGACAGAGTGTGACAAGATCCTGAAAGATCCGTCACTTGGCAAGGCTCATCTGTCCATGGATCAGTTTGTGAAAGGTGCCAACCTGATCGTAGCGGATATGCTCAAATCTCCTGCAGCGGATAAGACATTTTACGATGATGACAGGGTGAAATCGGGTTCTGTCATGGACTCAAGGAAGGTCAACAAAGCGTTTATCAATATGCGTGACCAGGTGATCAACGATCCGATCTTCCGGGATGTGATGGCCACCCGTCCTTCAGGCAAAAACCTGGTGGATTCCTATAAGACGGCGGTCAATAAAGAAGTCAATAAAAAGATCAATGCCGAAAAGGCAGAAAAAGCAAGGCGCAAGGATAACTTTTCCCTTGACAGTTCTATGAAGAAGTTCGCTCAGGACAACACGATCGAAATTTCGGCAGACGAGTATGAAAAGATCAAGGAAACCAGAGAAGCGCTGAAGAAAATGAATGAAGGAAAGAAACCTTCCGATCATATGAAACGGCTGACCGATGCCCTTGATGCCGTGATCAGCCAGGGGGAAAAAGGTGCGCAGCCGAAGGTTGGTGCTCTCGAGGAACTCAACAGCGCAGCCTTGAATTATTACAACAAACGGCAGGGCATCCTGTTCTCCCCGCTGACGGATAACGGAAAAGCCAGGTTTGCAACGGTTGAGAAGCTGGTTTTCGCGACGGACAAGATCCACGGACGCTGCAAGGAAGCTTTTGACAATGCAATAAATCCGAATAAGAATGCAAATATGCAGAAAAATACAGCAGTTAAGAAATAATGGGATCTGACGATCAAAAAAAGACAAGGGACGGGCGGCCATACGGCTGCCTGTCTTTTTTGTGCGATCAAGCCGCATGATAAAACTTTTTCAGTGTAAAACACCGGCCGGTAAAATTATGATCAGGAATGACATCACGGGAAAAATCTGCTATAATCGAACGCAGGACTATTTTGTGACGCAGTTCGATCGGAATATCATCCGGAAAAAAGCAGAGGCGAGACACGATTGATGAAATATTAGTGCAAAGTCCGGTATGAAAATACGGAGCCGATAAACTACTAATGAATTCTGAATTAGCAGTGTAAAGTCCGGTATGAAAATTCAGAACCAATAAACTACTAATAATTCACGGAGGAACAAAAATGGGTAGGAAAAAGATCATAGCAATGTTGGCGGTATTGGTGGTATGTATACTTCTGCCGTTGAAAGTTCAGGCACAGACGGCAAATGTCACGCCGGAGAATTTTCTGGATTATTTTTCCATAGATTACGGAAGTGCATATCCTAAAGACGGCTATGATGCTTTTTGCATGGAGGGTGATTTTTCAATCATGAAAGGGATGATCCGGTGCATTGTCGTTGATAAACCGGTCAGGATCTACTCGCCGCTAAGCGAAGGAGACGGCCCGTCGCAGACAGCCGGTTTTGAAGGTGTCCGTTTTGTCATCCGTTCTTCGGGAGCCGTGATTGACAATCTTGCCATTTCCCTGGACGAATCCGAAGCAGAGGAAGTGAGAGTCGATTCCTATTCTGCCGTCATTTCCATTGAAGGAGAAAGTGAATTGACTGGCGTTATGGTGAAAAACAATGATATCCTGTTTAAGACCTCGGATCAGGTTGACAGTTACGGGATTTATTCTGCTTCCACGCAGGTCGGAGTCAGTTCCAATACCATAGAATATTATGGAAAAACGGATGAAGAAAATCCGGTAAACAATAATGCCATCAGGGTAGAGTGTGGCAAGGCCGATATACGGGACAATCTTGTAAAGGCTTCGTTGCCGTCATTTAATATACAATATGAGGAAGTTCCAGACGGAAGCGGAAATTGGGTGGCAACTACGAAATCGGCTGCTGTATGTTTGGGGAACTGTAATGGTATTGATTTTGCTTCCAATATCATTTTGGTCAATTCCAATCAAGCGAGTGGCAAATATAATTCGGTCTATGCAGTGGAGGCTGCCGGTACTGCGTCGGAGAAAGTGGTTTTTGAGTCAAATCAGATACAGATCCATAGTCAGGGAATGTATACCTATGGTTTTGCAATTGATTATCCGAAAGCCGTTTTGCGAGGTAATCAGATCGAAGGAAAATCCAATGATTGGCTTGAAGGTATCGGTGTTACAGGAAACAACATCAGCGACTACGAAGCCAGCGGCAATACGATAGCCTTAGAGGGACAAAGCCTCTGTTATGGGATTTATATTAATCCTGTCAATCAAACAGAAAAAATGATGATATCAGGTAATGTGATCAATGAAACTGCGCCGTTTTGTTATGGCATCGAGGCAACTGTCGGATCGTTAAACGGATCGGATAGCGTATTTGATGAAAATGAGATCACCCTGCAGGGCAGTAATCCGATGGGGATGGCAATGAATATCAACGGAACATACGGGATAACGGGAAATACCATCAGCGTCTCGGAGAACACAACTGAAATGCCTGTCATCGAACCGGACGAATCTATACTTGAGAATATGACCTATCCGGACTATTCTGCCGCCATTTCCCTTGAAGGAGGAAGTGAACAGATAGGCGTTACGGTAAAAAACAACGATATTCTGTTTCAGTCATCAGGAAAAATGAACAGTTACGGGATTTATTCTGCTTCCACGCAGGTCGGAGTCAGTTCCAATACCATAGTATATTATGGAAAAATGGATGAAGAAAAAGATCCGATCAATCTGAATGCCATCAGGATAGAGGGTGGCAAGGCTGATATCCGGGAGAATTCTATCTATGCTTCATTACCGTCCGTTTATGTGTCCTGGGACGAAAAACCGGCGGGGAGCGGTAATTGGGTATCGGAACCGACATCGGAAGCGATATCCCTGAAAGACTGTGACGGAATTAACTTTGCTTCAAATACCATCCTGGTCGAATGCAAGGAAATGATAGGCGGTTATGATACGATCTACGCAGTGGATGCTGCCGGCACATCAGCGAAGGAAGCGGTCTTTACGTCGAATGATATAGAGGTTATCAGTTCCGGAACATACGCATATGTAATCATGGCTGATTATCCAAAAGTCGTTTTGCAGGGCAACACGATCAAGGGAAAGTCAGGTTATTATGTTTCCGGTATCGATGCTTCGGGATACAATATCCATGACTTTGAAGCCAGTGACAACACGATAATCCTGGAGGGAAAAACCATTGTTGAAGGATTTAATATCATGCTTTCCGATTCCGTAGAAAAATTGGTGGTATCAGGCAATGTGATCGATGAAACTGCACCGTTTTGTTATGGTATCGAGGCGAGTGTCGGATCGAAAAACGAATCGGCTATCGCATTTGATGAAAACGAGATCACCATGGAAGGCAGTAACCTGGCGGGGATAGCGCTGAGAATCCGCGGAACGTGTGAAATAAAGGGAAATATAGTGAAAGCGCCCGGCACAAATGACAGTCAGGAAGAGATTTATAATAGTTTTGGGAAACGGCCATCCTACGGAATGTATTTGCGCCATGGCCAAAATACAGTATACGATGTACAGGAAAATGAGATCGAAGCCTCCGATACCGGTATATTGGCAGACAGCAAAGCCGTTATCTGCAAGAATACCATAACATCCGGGGGCGAATATGCCGTAAAATGCAATGGAGAGGAGTTACCGGAAGATATCACTGCGCCGGTGGTATCCGTGACAGACAATATGCTTATATCATCCAAATATGAAGGGGACGAAAGCGTCATTGCCGATGGGATGGACGTTTTGGTCAAAGATAATTACGGCAAGAACGGCAAACAGCAGAACGGCGGCCAAGGCACCGAGGGTCAAAGCAGCGGCGGTCAAAGCACCGAGGGTCAAAGCAGCGGCGGTCAAACATCTGTGCAGCAGCCTGCAACCACAGGAAGCGGGGAAACCACGAAAGGAACTGAGACAGAGAAAACTGAGACAAAGAAAACTGAGACAAAGAAACATGAGGTAAAACTGACTGCAAAAGCAAAGAGTTTTAAGGTCAAAGACAAGAACAAAAAATATACCGTCACTGTAAAATTTGACGGCAAAAAGAAAAAAGGTGCTGAAGTCACCGTGAAAATAAAAGGAAAAACATACAAGGCGAAAACCGCTAAAACAGGGAAGGCAGTCGTTCGTCTGAGAAAACTGACGAAGAAAGGTGCATTTACTGCGAAAGTCAAGGTAAAGGTCAAGCAGGATGGTAAGACTTATACCGCGACCAAGAAAGTCAAGATCAGGGTAAAGTAACCGGAAACAAGTTTTTGCCATTTCTGCCTGAAATGTGTTAAAATCTGTTTGGCTGTTATGCAATCGGTTTGGCAAAAGAGGGGTATTACGATCAGAAAGAGGCAAAATCACAAAAACAGATTGGCAAATAATGACACCAAAAAACAACAAAACAACTAAGAGCCGGCTGCTTCGGCTCCGCCTCGGGATTTACCGTATGGTATCCGTGGGCGTGGTGGATGAGCGCCTCAACCAGTGCTATGATATATGCAGCACGGCGGCGCTGATCCTGAACCTGATCGTAACCTTTGCCAATACTTACGATAATCTGTCGGCAAAGTACGGCGGTATCTTTCAGGCAGTCGAAGCCATCACGGTAGCATTTTTTGCACTGGATTATATCCTGCGGCTGGTCACGGCGCGCTTTTTATATACCGGTGCTTCGGAAGGCAGGGCAATACGAAAATATGTCCTGTCCTTTTCGGGTGTTGTAGACCTTTTGTCTTTTCTGCCTTATTATCTGCCGGTCTTTTTCCCGGCGGGGGCAGCGGTCTTTCGCATGTTCCGCGTGGCAAGGATCCTGCGCCTTTTCAGGATCAATGCGCATTATGATTCCCTCAATGTCATCACCGAGGTCATCAGCAGCAAAAAGCAGCAACTTTTATCTTCGGTATTCATTATCCTGATCCTGATGATGGGATCCTCTCTTTGTATGTATTCCGTGGAGCATCAGGCGCAGCCGGAAGTGTTCGCCAACGCTTTTTCGGGGATCTGGTGGTCAACATCTACCCTGCTTACCGTAGGGTATGGCGATATCTATCCGGTCACCACCATGGGAAAGATCCTGGGCATTCTGATCTCGTTTCTCGGTGTCGGGATGGTTGCGATTCCGACGGGTATCATTTCCGCCGGTTTTGTGGAGCAGTATACCCGCCTCAAACGCTCCGGCGAGATGCTGCAAAATGAGGATATCAGTTTTGTCCGTTTGGAACTGCGGGGCAAAGATGCGTGGATCGGAAAAAAGATCAGCCAGATGGGGCTTCCGAAGGATCTGATGATCATTATGGTCATGCGGGACGGACAGCATCTGATCCCGCGGGGAAATCTTATTCTGGAGGAAAAGGATGTTCTGGTACTCGGCGCCGAATCGGCTCACAAGGCGGGGCGCGCCCTGAACATGAAAGAAGTGATGATCGGGAAGGATCATTCCTGGAACGGAAGTTATATCAAAGAGATCGATATTTCCCGCCAGACCTTCATTGTGATGGTCAAAAGACGCGGGCGGACACTTTTGCCAAATGGAAATCTGATGCTGCTTGAGGGTGATAAAGTGTTTTTGTATTCCAAAAAACAGACCCAGATGACAGCGGATGATTATTCGTTCTGATGTCGAAAAACTTATGATAAATTTTGAGTGCAAAGTTCGGTACTGAAATATGCTGTCGAGAAAGTAATGATCAATTGAAAGTGGGAATACCGGTACTGAAATATGATGTCAGGAAACCTATAATAGATTAGAGGTATGGTATGTTACTGAGCGGAACGCAGTTGGAAGTAGATACGGAAAAACTGAAAGATGTAGCCGAAAACGTGACCGAGGTTGCCAAGGAAGCGGCCAAGGACGCGGTGGGCGGCGATGTGGATAAGAAACTGAGTGTTTTCCAGCAGTTCTTAAAAGACCTGCCGACCAAGGCACTGTCACTGGGAATCCGTATCGGCCTTGCGCTGATCGCACTGTTTGTGGGAATCTGGCTGATCCGGATCATTCGAAAGATCATCAAAAAATCCCTGCAGAAGGCCAAGGTAGACGAGGGCGTTGTCCAGTTTACGGACTCTCTTTTGAAAGTTCTTCTGACGGTTGTGCTTGTCATGATGATCGCGGTCAACTTCGGCGTGGATGCGGCCAGTGTCGTGGCCATTCTCGGTTCCGTCGGCGTGGCCCTTTCCCTGGCGGTGCAGGGCTCCCTTTCCAACTTCGCCGGCGGTGTATTGATCCTGTTGTTTAAGCCCTTCAAGATCGGCGACCTGATCAAGGAGGACGGACACGGAAATATGGGCGTTGTCACGGAGATCACCCTGTTTTATACCAAACTTCTGACCATGGAAAAACATGTGATCATTCTGCCGAACGGCAACCTGGCCAATACTTCGCTTGTCAATTATACCTCAACGCCATACAGGCGTCTGGATCTGACGATTCCCATTTCCTATGAGGCAAATATCAAAAAAGCCAAAAAAGTGGCAGAGCGGGTGCTGCAGGAAGAACCTCTGGTTGTGCTCGAGGAGCCTATGTGGGTCTATGTGGGCAATATCGGTGACTCGGCCATCGACATTTCCATGTACTGCTTTGTTCAGAGTAAGGATTATTTCCTGGCCAAGGGTATTTTGCTTGAGAGCCTGAAACTTGCCTTTGATGAAAACAGGATCGAGATCCCTTATCCGCAGTTGGATGTACATATGCAGCGATAACGGTTACTATTCACAGCCGATTGGATTTGCAGGAAGAATCATCATGCTTGCATGAAGGATCCTTCATGCAAATCCATATCGGGACTGCGAAGCAGGAACCGAACGGACATCGAGCAGATAGCCGCGAAAGCGGCAGTAAAGTGCAAAGCACTGTATCTGCGAGATGGCTGTGTGTTCTGTGAATAGTATTACATAATAGACACCAAGAAAGGATTATCATGCTATATCAATTGCTATCCGATTTGATGAGTAATAATGTGATCATTGCCATCGGCGCGGCATTTTGCCTGATTGCAACCTACCTGATTCTGCGGTTCCCGCCCAAATTCCTGCCAAGGGACCACGGACGGGCATTTGCCGTAAACGGGGAACTGTCCAAAGGAAAACTGCGGGGCGTGGGCCTGATCATCGTAGCAGTCTTCCTGGCGGCACTCATTTTGTTCTTTCCCATTTCCATCGAATACTATATCTACGGTGCCATCATTTTTCTGATGATGCTGTCCGGTTATCTGGATGATGCGTCCAAGAACCCCTGGAGCGATTATAAAAAAGGCGCCATTGACCTTCTTTTATCCATCATGATGGTGGTAACCTTTTTGATGTACAATGACTCTTATGTAGTCGTTTTGAAAACCCAGATTCCGATCCATCCCGTAATTTATGGGATATTGGGGATCATCCTGATCTGGGTATCCGTGAATGTGACCAACTGCTCCGACGGGGTGGACGGGCTTTGCGGCAGCGTTTCCGTTGTTGCTTTCATCGCATATTTCCTGATCTTCGGCAAAGGAATGTTTTTCAGTGACAGGGCAGGGGCAGTCTTTTTTGCGGCATCGCTTCTTGCCTATCTGCGGTTTAACTGGCATCCTTCCACCATGCTCATGGGCGATGCCGGATCCCGTGCCATCGGCATCTATCTGGCCCTGCTTGCCATGAAGAGCATGCATCCCTTTTCCTTTTTGCTCATCGGCCTGGTCTTCATCTTAGACGGCGGCCTGGGCCTTGTGAAGGTCTTTATCATGCGGTTTTTGAAAATCCCGTTTCTGAAAAATATCCGTTGCCCCATCCATGACCACATGCGGAAAAACAAGGGCTGGAAGGACGTGCCCGTGGTGCTGTTCATGATCGGCTCCGAGATCGTGATGTGCGTGATCATGGGTGCGCTGATGTATGTGGTGCACAGAGCCATGTAATGAATGCGAAAAATAATCTTACGAAACAAATATATATGAAAAGTAACGCAGATCATAAACGACTGGTCGAAAACACAGTCCATACTTTCATACAGGACAACAATCTCTTGGCAGACGGTGAAAAATGCCTGCTCGCTGTATCGGGCGGCGCAGATTCCGTCTGCCTTTTACTTTTGATGCTTGCGTATGCAAAAGAGAAAAAGACAAGTCTTTCTGTCTTTCATTACAATCATCATCTGCGGGGTGCGGATGCAGACCGGGATGAGGAATTCGTCCGCAGCCTTTGCGGCCGGTATGACCTGCCCTTTTATGCGGCAGGCGGTGATGTGAGAGCCTTTGCTGCCGAAAAGGGAATGGGACTTGAGGAAGCTGCAAGGCACCTTCGGTATGAGGCACTCTACAAGGCAGCTGACGAGGCAGGGGCAGATAAGATCGCTCTGGCCCATCATAAAAATGATCAGGCGGAAACTGTTTTGTTTCATCTGTGCCGGGGAACAGGTCTTGCGGGACTGTCGGGAATAAAGGCGAAAAACGGCAGACTGATCCGTCCACTGCTCTGCCTGCAGAGAGAAGAGATCGAAGACTATCTGGCCTGCGACGGACAGGAATACATGACCGATGAAACAAATGCAGATGAAGGATATACCCGAAACCTGATCCGTGCAAAAGTGCTTCCGCTGCTGAGCGGCCAGGTAAATGAACAGAGCATATCCCATATCTGCGAGGCGGCAATGATCTGCGAACAGGCGCAGGATTTTATTTCACAGATGACAGAGCAGGCGTGGGAGGCGTGTATCATCCGGGAGCCGGAGGATGGAATGTTCAAATCTGACAATCCGGTACCGGGCAATGAAACTCACAGACAGGGCATCTTAGCGCAGAAAGCCGGAACCGTGAGACTCAGCATTCCCGCGCTTTGCAGCCAGCCTGTTTTTTTGCAGGGAGAGGTGCTGCGGCTTGCGCTTTCGCAGGCGGCAGGCAGCAAAAAGGATATCGGCGCTGTGCATGTGCAGGAGCTGTTATCCCTGACGGAGAAACAGAGCGGAAAAAAGGTCGCGCTTCCCTATGGACTTGAGGCGCAGAGAAGTTTTGATGAGCTCCTGATCAAAAAAAAGATGGCAGGAAACCGGACTGAAAACCGGGCAGAAAGCAACGAAAACAGCGAAAACAGAGAGTGTGATATTTTCCGAAAAATCCGTCTGCCAAAGACAGGAGAAAGCATCACTGAAACCCTGACGGTAAAAAGCGGGGAAAAAAAACAAACGATAGACATATCTTTTCAGACAGAAGATTTCATGCCAAATAGCGATGCAATGCAGCGGATCCCGAGAGAGGGTGCGGAAAAATGGATCGATTTCTATCAGGCGGGGGAAGATTTGGAGATCCGGACAGCCCGGAAGGGGGACTTTTTTTACTTGGATGAGTCTCATAAAAAGTATGTGACGGATTATTATTCCGATCAGAAGATCCCGGTGTGGGAAAGGGATCATAAACTGATTCTTGCCTGCGGGCATCATGCAGTATGCATCATCGGTGAGCGGATCAGCCATACAGTCAGGATCACCACAGATACCCGCAGGATCTTAAAGATCAGTCTTCTTTGATCAGTGCATAGCGCAGGTGGTCGCGCCACTGCCCGCCGATATATACGCCGGCATATTCTTTTCCTTCATAGACAAATCCCAGTCTTTCAAGCATCCGGATGGAGCGGTCATTGTCCAGTGACACCCGTGCCTCGATCCGGTGCATACCATAATCGTCAAAAATATCATTGTCCGTGGCAATGCAGCTTTCGGTTGCGTAGCCGGATCCCCAGTGGGCGTGGTCAAAGTCATAGCCGAAAACCGTGGACAGATAAGGCAGCGGGCGCAGTCTTGAGTAACTGATGGTGCCGATGATGGTATCCGGTTTTTCTTTCAGAAACACATAATAATACATGCACTGCCGCCTGCTCATCATGTCGATCTCATAGCGCATGGAAGAGAGCTGATAGGCTGTTGTG
>JAEEKC010000367.1 GCA_016282215.1 Lachnospiraceae bacterium | reverse complement strand
CTTCGATCCGAAAACCGGCTTTTCGAAGGTCTGCTTTGCGGGAATGTCCTTCAGTTCATCCACGATCTCCCAGCCGTCGCTGCCCTTGATGCAGTGGGTCACCGGAAGCCGCTTGCCTTCCTGGGTCTCAAGATAGTTTTCCTGATGGGTATCCTTGGTGAAATAGATATCTCCGTCAAAGTCATCGGCATACTTCTTAATGCCGTCTACCACAGCCTGTGCCTCCTTGCTGCCAAGGCATCCTGTTACAAAATCCTTTTGCATATCAACAATGATCAACGCTTTCTTCATAGTAGTGTCCTCCTTTGTTTTGATGACTTATGCTATAAACTCATACAACTCTGCCGGTTTCCGTCCTGCGTCTTCCCTCTTCTCTCCCCGATCCCGAACCCTTCCGGAGGACAGGTAACTTCGGAAAAATGATTTCCGGAAATTCGCCGTATCCAGGGAGCGGTTCTTGATACTTTCGTAGATCCGCTTCAGTTCGTAGATCGTAAAGGATGATCGGTCTTTCAAAAGTGCGAAGGCATCCGCCTCATAATCGATCCGGTTCCGCAGGCGCTTGATGGCCAGTTCTATGATATCGGCGTGATCAAATGCCAGATCCCCTTTCGATATCATAACCGAACCGTTCTTAAAATACAATCCGTCAATATCATATTTTATCTTAAAAAGTTTTGCCTCTGTCGCATCATCCCCCGCCCGGATCTGTAACTGTGTCTTCGGTACCAGTGCCGTATATACCACGGATACCACGTGGGTCCTGGGATCCCGGTCCGGTTTGCCGAAGGTATAAAGCTGGGTCAGATGGATATTTTTCAATCCGGTCTCCTCAAAGAGTTCCCGCTCCGCGGTCTCATCGATGGATTCCTTCCCCGCTTCCAGGAAACCTCCGGGGATCGCCCAACTGCCTTTGTACGGATAGCCGCCTCTCCGGATCAGGAGCAGCGAGAGATCATCTTCCTCATCGATCGTAAAGATCACGATGTCTGTCGTAACAGATGGCTTTTCGTATTTTCCGGAATCGTAAGTGTTTAGGTATTCCAGTTCCTCTTTGGAACAATTCTTTCTGTAATCCTTCATAAGCATTTACCCTTGATTTCATTCCGTTTGTTTTGTATTGTTCTCTGTACTGTAATTATAATAGTACATCGTACCATTTATGTCAATAGATATTTTCGTATTAATAATATCTTTTTTTGACCGTGAAATCAAAAAGGCCACCGAAGCAGCCTTTTTCCATCCTGTTATCCTTCAAAAGAATTCTATGTTTACTTGTCTAAGATCTCACGAACCTTTTGTTTGGATATCTCATACCGCAAAGATGCCGGGTTGACAACAAACATATCATCCTGCGAATCCAACAGATCTTCTGCCGTCCAGACTAATCCCCCGAATTCTTCCGGGGAATACATCTTCTTAAATTCATCCCAATCGGTGAATACGGGGGTAAATGTCTGTTTGTTTTCCCCTTCACCTCTCGACAAAAACGGAACTTTGATCATTTTTTTCGAAATATCGGCTGTCGTCTTTGTATTCCTGATCACTCGCTCCATCCCGATCACCGGAACCAAAAAACCGGCCTTACAAAAAGCGTCCGCAACTTTATTCTCCAACTCTTCCAGTGCTTCTGCCTTGCCCGGGTAATCTACCTGGTAGTATATCTCCTGCTGGTACTGCGCAACCATACGAAAGAGGTCCGGATTGACTACAGGACGTTCTGTCTCCGGCACATATTCAAAATCCGGCTCATCAATCATATCTTTTCCGGGAATGTTTATGCTTGCATATGCCCCCATATCTACTACAAACATTTCGGCCCCTTTTATATATGTCAGCCTGCCAAGAAAGTTGTAAATCTCCTCCTTTTTGATCTCTGTGATCTCAAAAGTAGTCCTTCCCTGCTGCTGAGAGTACACAAGACAATCCTGTACAATTTCCCGTTCCGTAAAAATCCAGACATAGTTTCTGTGGTCAAAATACGGCATTTTGGTAATCTTATCTGTGATCGTCCATAGCGCATCCGCTTTTTTCAGGCGATCGATGATATATATCTCCAATTGCGAGATAGATGCGTCAAAGCGTTTTGCTGTGGTCTCTCCTGCCTTCAATGCTTCCCGATCAACCCCGACAAATATCCCTTTATTCATTGCATAATTGGCATTTCGCCAGATTGAAATTATATCCCTGATCGGCATTTTCCTGATCTCTGCCAAAAGCTGCGGATCTTGCGTATGCAGCTTGGGAACAAAATAATTACTGATCTCCTCTGCATGTTTAGTAGCTCTTTCTTTATTACTCAATACTTTTTTTGACATATGTCCCCTTTCTTTATTCCGTCTTCGACAATGTTTTATTTTTCTCGTTTCCCTCTTTGCCTTCCCCGATCCTGGTTGCCTCCGATTTATAACTGAGCCTCTCAAAAACGATCATCGTTCCATCCGGCTCTCGCATTACATTGGTCTTTTCTTCCTTTTTCATAACTGTTTTCTAAAATATTCTTATCCTTTTCCGTAGATTTCTTTGGCGTTTTATTATTTCCCGCATTACGCAGGGTATCCTCAAGAGACGGAGCCCTTTTAATCTCCATAAATTGTTTCATTGCCGGCACCCCTTCACGAACCATTTTTTCCATCCAGGATATGTTATATTTCATTTCATGGTATTCCAAATCCAGCTGATTAACAGAAATTTTAGTCATCTTTCGGTTTTCAAATCTCCGAACCTTAGTCTGGCCATCTTCATTTATATAGGCCACATAATTCACTTTACCTTTCTGCCCCCTGATTCGTATGCTCTCGATTCCGTAATTTGACAGATAATCCACGCCCATGTCATTAATGTAACTAGCGGATACATATGCCGTTTTTTCAAAAATTGATTTGAAATTATATAACTGATTTTCAATAAGCTGCCCTGCTAAAAACTCGCGGCCGGTTGGTTCTGCATTTAATCGACATGGGTAGGCGGTAAGTGCAAAAAAACCGCACGGCGATTTCTGATTTCTCTGCAAAACAACTGTTAACGCCCGGCAGTTCAACTCGGTTATTTTATCCTTTTCATTG
>JAEEKC010000002.1 GCA_016282215.1 Lachnospiraceae bacterium | reverse complement strand
GATCTGAAGATCATTTCTTTTGGTCCGAGACCCATGAACTTCCTGGCCTGCAACGCTCCCATCAAGCAGCTTTACAACCTGGGCGTTGAGATTGAAGAAAACTCCGAGCTTGATCTGTTCGAAGCATTCAAGAATCATGCAGATGATCCGAGAATCCCTGACAAGATCAAAGAAATGGAAGAAGAACTCGGTGCCGGCAACAATAAGCCGGAAGTACTTCCGAAACTTGCACAGTATGAGTTGACCCTTCTTGACTGGATCGAAGCACACAGGGGCTATCGCAAATATATTGCTATCGCAGGCAAATGCTGGCCGGCATTCCAGACCCAGTTCGGTTTTGTACCCTGCTATGTAAACAGCCGTCTGACAGGACAGGGCATCCCCGTATCCTGCGAGGTTGATATTTACGGATGTCTGTCCGAGTTCATCGGAACCGTTGTCAGCGATGACATCGTTACCCTTCTGGATATCAACAACTCCGTTCCGAAGGATATGTACGAAGAGTCCATCAAGGGCAAATTCGATTATCAGTTTACCGACACCTTCATGGGATTCCACTGCGGCAATACCTGCTCCAGAAAACTGGCAAGCTGCAGCATGAAGTATCAGCTCATCATGGCAAGAAACCTGCCTGAAGAAGTTACCCAGGGTACCCTCGAAGGCGACATCGCACCCGGCGACATCACCTTCTATCGTCTGCAGTCTACCGCTGACAATGTACTTCGCGCATATGTTGCAGAGGGCGAGGTTCTCGATGTGGCTACCAAGTCCTTCGGTGGTATCGGCGTATTCGCGATCCCTGAGATGGGACGTTTCTATCGTCATTGGCTCATCGAGAAGAACTTCCCGCATCACGGCGCTGTTGCATTCGGACACTTCGGAAAGCAGCTGTATGAAGTATTCAAGTATATCGGCGTAGATGTAAGCGAGATCGGCTTCAACCGCGCTAAGGGCGACAGATATCCGGGCGAGAATCCGTTCGCATAAGATCATGTTATTAGGGGGCATGGGATCATACGAAAATGTATCCCTGCCCCTTAAAAAGTTCTTTTGACTATGTGTTTCCGGTCAGAAACCATAAATATTTTAGTTCATTCAGGAGAATCGTTATGACAAACACAGCATTGAAGATCAAAGCAAATGAAGTCCGCAAGGGCATCATCGAAGGTGTTCATGCGGCAAAGGCCGGACATCCCGGCGGATCTCTTTCCGCAGCTGATATGTTCACCTTCCTGTATTTTGAAGAAATGAATATCGACCCGAAGGATCCGAAGAAACCGAACCGTGACCGTTTCGTTCTTTCCAAGGGACATACAGCTCCGGGTCTGTATTCCGCATTGGCAAACAGAGGCTATTTCCCGGTTGAGGACTTAAAAACGCTCCGTCACCTCGGTTCCTATCTGCAGGGACATCCCTGTATGCAGGAAACACCCGGTGTTGACATGAGTTCCGGTTCCCTTGGACAGGGCATTTCCGCAGCAGTCGGTATGGCACTTGCAGGAAAACTCGATAATGCGGATTATCGCGTATATACCCTGCTCGGCGACGGCGAGATCCAGGAAGGCCAGGTATGGGAGGCATCCATGTTTGCAGGCGCAAAAGGGATTGACAACCTGGTTGTGATCGTAGACAACAACGGTCTGCAGATCGACGGTAAAGTAGAGGATGTCTGCTCTGTATATCCCATTGCTGATAAGTTCAAAGCCTTCAATTTTGAGGTAGTTGAGATTGACGGACATGATTTTGATCAGATCCGTAACGCGTTCCAGACAGCACGCCAGACCAAGGGCAAACCCACGGCCATCATCATGAAGACCGTCAAAGGCAAAGGCGTTTCCTTTATGGAGAACCAGGCAGGATGGCATGGCAAGGCACCGAACGACGAAGAGTTCGCCATCGCGATGGCTGATCTCGACAAGATCGGCGCATCCCTGGCTGAGGCGTAACGGAAGATATATCCAATACATAAGTATATCGAATACCCATCGCCTTCCCCTCGGGGGGAAGGTGGCTGCGTAGCAGCCGGATGAGGGGTGTATATAAATCGAAATATTAAGGAGAAACACCATGGCAGATGTAAAAAAGATCGCAACCAGAGAAAGCTACGGTAACGCTTTGGCTGAATGCGGAAAAGATTTTCCCAACCTTGTAGTGCTTGATGCTGACCTGGCAGGCGCTACCAAGACAGGTATTTTCAAAAAGGCATTTCCCGACAGACATATCGACTGCGGAATTGCCGAGTGTAACATGACAGGTATCGCAGCAGGACTTTCCACCTGCGGCAAAATTCCTTTTGTATCTTCCTTTGCCATGTTCGCAGCAGGAAGAAACTTTGAGCAGGTTCGTAACTCCATCGGATATCCTCATCTGAATGTCAAGATCGGCGCAACCCATGCCGGTATCACGGTAGGTGAGGACGGAGCGAGCCACCAGTGTAATGAGGACATCGCGCTGATGCGTACGATCCCCGGTATGACCGTCATCGTTCCTTCCGATGATGTGGAAGCAAAAGCAGCTGTCAGGGCAGCCATCGAATATGTGGGTCCCGTATACCTGCGATTCGGCCGTGCAGCGGTTCCCGTGATCAATGACAGACCGGATTACAAGTTTGAGATCGGTAAGGGCGTTACCCTTCGCGAAGGAAGTGACGTTACCATCATCGCAACCGGTATCTGTGTCGATTCCGCACTGCAGGCAGCAGAAAAACTGGCAGCAGAAGGGGTCAATGCAGAAGTGATCAACATCCATACCATCAAACCGCTGGATGAAGAACTTGTGATCGCATCCGCAAAGAAGACCGGCAAGGTTGTTACCGTGGAAGAGCATTCCATCATCGGCGGCCTGGGCGGCGCAGTTTGCGAGACGCTTTCCGAAAAACTTCCGACCCCGGTTCTCCGTATCGGTATGCATGATACCTTCGGTGAGTCCGGTCCTGCAGCGGCACTGACCAAGAAGTATAAACTGGACGGTGACGGCGTTTACGAGCAGGTAAAGGAATTCCTGGCATAAGAAGTTATTGTAAAATCAAGTATAAAAAGGGTGCCGACAGGAAATTGCCGGCACCCTTTCATGTTTTCTGTACAAATCCTGCCAAAGAATGTATAATAAAATATCAGGGGATTAGAGAGCATCAATACAGCAGGGGGCTGCGGGCATGTTTTCTTATGTATTATCCATTAAAGGCCAGATCGGATGCATGGGCATCCTGCTTTTTACTGCATGGACATACTTTTCCGTCAAGCGGGCAAATAATTCTGCCCACAGGTTGTTTTCAGCGCTCTTGAATGTCTCCATTGTCAACGTTCTGTTTGACATGATCACGGTTTATACCATCAATCACGTTCATGAGATCCCGCTTTGGTTCAATCATTTTCTGCATATCATATACATGGCCAGCATGGCCGCGGCCCTGTATTTTATCTATATGTATATCCGCAATCTCGCATATGGCGATCTGAAGATCAGGTACTATCACCTGATCCCGCTGGCGGTTGCAATCCTGGCCGCCACCTTCCTGCGCTTTGATTATGTGGAATCGCCTTACGGCAATTATTCCTGGGGACCTTATGCCACGGTGGCTTTTGTCTCGGGTTATGTGTATTTTTTCCTAGGTATCGGAACGCTGATCATCCGCTGGAAGCATATGGAAAGCAAGTCCCGCCGGGCCATCGCCGTATCCATGCTGGGAATTCTGATCGTGGCAGTCATGCAGGGGATCTTCCCGGAACTTCTGATCACAAATCTCGGGCTGACGCTGATCAACGTGGCTCTCTTTTATACAGTGGAAAGTCCGGATGCGCTGCTCATCGAACAGCTCGGGGAAGAACGGTCTGTGGCTGACAGTGCCAACCGCGCGAAATCCATTTTCCTTGCCCAGATGTCCCATGAGATCCGTACCCCCATCAATGCCATTCTCGGCATGAATGAAATGATCACCCGTGAAACGAAAAATGATGATATCCGCGAGTATTCGGCCAACATCAGTGCTGCAGGAAAAACGCTGCTGGCGCTGATCAACAGTATTCTGGATTTTTCCAAGATCGAAGACGGCAAGATGGAGATCCTAAGCGTCACCTACAATACCGCTGATCTGGTGAACAATCTGATCAATTCCGTATCGGACAGAGCCAGATCCAACGGTCTGTACTTTGAAGTGGAGGTGGATGAAAAAATCCCCTTAGAGCTGATCGGTGATGATGTGCGCCTGACGCAGGTGATCATGAATCTGCTCACCAACGCCGTGAAATATACGAAAAAGGGAACGGTGTATCTGACCTTCAGGGAGGAATCGAGAAGTGCCGACAGTGTCAGGCTCCGGGTGAGCGTGGAGGATACCGGCATCGGGATCCGGAAAGAAGATATGGCAAATCTGTTCGCTTCCTTTAAGCGGATCGATGAAGAGAAAAACCGCAATATCGAAGGAACCGGCCTGGGCATGGCAATTGTCGATAAGCTTCTGCGGATGATGGGCAGTCAGATCGAGGTGGAGAGCGAGTACGGAAAGGGTTCTGTTTTTTCTTTCAGTATTGAGCAGAAGATCGCAAATCCCGAACCCATCGGCGATTACCGGGGGCGTGTCGCGGAAGGGTCCGGCCGGCAGGCGAAGACCCTGTCATTCCGGGCGCCGAAAGCAAAGGTGCTGATCGTGGATGACAATGCGATGAACCATAAGGTGGCCAAGAATCTTTTGAAGCTCTACGGCATTGTGCCGGATATGGCCATGTCCGGCGCAGAGTGTATTGAGCGTGTGAAAACAGGTTCGTATCATATCATCTGTCTTGACCATATGATGCCGGAGATGGACGGCATCGAGACCTTTGATATTCTGCGGCAGGAAAAACTGCTGCCGGAAGGGACCATTGTTTTGATCATGACAGCGAATGCCATTGTCGGCGCGAAGGAAATGTACCTCGAAAAAGGTTTTGATGATTATATTCCCAAGCCCATCGATATCAGTATTTTGGAAGAAAAACTCAGGACTTATCTGCCGCAGGATCTGCTTGAGGAAGTGCCGGAGCAAACACAAAAGTCAGTGGGCGAGGATACCGGGGGTCAGGATTCCGGCAGTATAGGATCCGGTCAGGGGAACGATACCTCCGATATTATGGAATTTGACCCCGCTTTTGACGATGGGAATCCGGATGGACAGAAAGGATCAGACACAAACGAACAAATGCAAGGAAACGGCATGAGTAAAACAGAAAAGAAACTGGAAAAACTGAAAAACATCGGTATTGATACGGAGGCGGGGATCCTTCACAGCGCCGGAGACCGGGATTTTTATTTAGAGATCCTTGGGGATTACACGGACAGTTATGATCAGAAGAAAAGTGATTTTGAGAGGCTTTTAAAAGAAAACAACATCCATGATTACGGTGTTGCGGCGCATGCCTTAAAGAGTCTGTCCCGTACCATCGGTGCGAAGGAGTTCGGCGAAAAAGCCTACGCCATGGAACAGGCGGCGTCCCGGAATGATGCGGAATATATCAAAAAAGAGCATGAAGCATTTTTGCAGGCCTATGAAACGCAGACCCGCCAGATCAGAGATGCGGTCTCATCGTAGCATTCACGGTTTCATGGCAACGACTCTCAGAAAGTTGTCATGACAGATATCTTGTAGTATAATTATTGGTTAGATATCATT
>JAEEKC010000366.1 GCA_016282215.1 Lachnospiraceae bacterium | reverse complement strand
GATAGGTCTCCTGCGTAACCACGCCGATCATGCTGCGCAGATAAGAAAGGTCAAATTCCCGCACATCCGTTCCACCTATTCTGACTGCCCCACCGGATACATCATACAGCCGCGGGATCAGGTTTACAACCGTGGATTTGCCGGAACCGGACGGCCCGACAATAGCGTACATCTGCCCTCCCGGAACTGTAAAGTTCACATCCTTTAAGATTTGAACTTCAGGATTATAGGCAAATGCCACATGGTCATATACGATATCCTGACAGGTCACATCGGGCTTTTTGCCGTTTTCGGGGCTGACCACGGAACTCTTCATATCGAAGTACTCGAAGATCCTGGTAAAAAGCGCCAGCGAACGTGTAAATTCCACATGAATATTCAGCAGTCCCTGCACGGGGAAATACAGCCTGTTGATCAGCGCGACCATGGCGGTGATCGTACCGACTGTCAGCGTGGCATCCGTTTTCGAAATGATCAGATATCCGCCCGCAAAATAGATCAGCAGCGGTCCGATCTGTGTGAACATCCCGAGTACCACCCGAAACCAGCTGCCGCTTCTTTGCTCTTTTAAGTTGATGGCTGTCAGCTCCGTATTGACTTTTTTGAACCGCTCATACTCTTTTTCTTCTCTTGTAAAGAGCTTGACCAGCATGGACCCGCTCACGCTCAGCGACTCATTGATCAGCTGGTTCATCTCGTCATTTTTTGCCTGGGAATCCGAACGGATCTTCCACTGGTTTTTCCCCACTTTCTTCGTCGGCAGGATCAGAAGCGGAATAATCAAAATGCCGACAATTGCCAGCTGCCAGCTCATGGTAAACAGCGCCACCATCGTTGTGACAACCGTTGCGATATTCGATACGATACTGGTCAGCGTACCGGATATGATGCTGCTCACGCCGCTGATATCCGTATTCATTCTGGTGATGATATCGCCCTGTTTCTCTGTGGTAAAGAACGAATGCGGCATGTACTGCAGATGATGATACATCTGGTTTTTCATATCAAAAATGATTCTCTGGGATATCCATGAATTGATATAAGACTCCAGCACGCCTATGATCTGAGAAACCGCAAGCGTGGCAAAGGCCACGAAAAGCAGCCTGACGAGAAGCGCCATGTCCTTGTTCAACAACGCCTCATCCACGATCTTGCCCGTGATGATTGAAGGCAGCAGACCAACAACTGCCGACAGAAGGATCGCAATAAAAACAAAAGTAAACTGAATCCAGTACGGTTTCAGATAGGACAGGATCCGAAAGATCAGTGCTTTATCAACTTTCGGAAGATTTTCTTTTTCCTCATCGGTGAGAAATCCCCTCGGGCCAAGCCCTCTCATCGGTGGCTGCGGCATACCCATTCCTCCTTACTGATCACCACTCCGACAGAAGCACTGTCTTTTCATGTACATTTTTCAGCAAATGATACGTATTCCTGTAATTGATCTCACGGCTTTCCTTCAGCAGATATTCCAGATCCGCTTTTACTTCTTTCTGCTCGAACAGATCCACCAGCCAGGGGGCATAACGGGTGCCGCTGCCCTCCTGCAGCTCTCATTTCCTGTTTACCCAAATAACATCTAACATTATAACATTCCCCTCTCTATTTCACAAGAAAAGCCGAAAGCGACCGGCAAACACCGACTCAGATTGCCGATTCAATAAAAGAACGCCACCGCTATGGTGACGCCCTTTTTACACATTATGATATTTCTGTCTTACTCTTCTGCCGCCTCTTCCTTCGGCATTACGATCTGAATATGCACATCGGCAAGCTGCTGCTCGCTCACCTGTGAAGGGCTGCCCATCATCAGGTCCTGGGCTCCTTTGTTCATGGGGAAGGGAATGATCTCACGAATGGTCTCATCACCTGTCAGCAGCATGATCATTCTGTCGACACCCGGAGCGATACCTGCATGCGGCGGTGCTCCATAGCAGAATGCGTTGTACATGGCAGGGAATTTTGCCTTCACATCATTCTCACCAAGTCCTACGATCTCGAAGGCTTTGACCATGATCTCGGGATCATGGTTTCTGACAGCACCGGAGGACAGCTCCACACCGTTGCAGACCAGATCGTACTGATAGGCCAGGATGGTCAGCGGATCCTCGTTTTCAAGTGCACTGAGTCCGCCCTGAGGCATGGAGAAGGGATTATGGCAGAACTCGATCTCGCCGGACTCCTCTCCGATCTCGTACATGGGAAAATCAACGATCCAGCAGAACTCATAGCGTTCTCTGTCAATGCAATGATCGATCTTGCTTCCGAAGACTTTGCGGATCACGCCGGCCGTCTTTAAGGCTGTCAGCTTCTTGCCTGCGGACAGAGCTACGAAATCGCCGGGCTTCAGGCCCATTGTCTCGATGACTTTTTCTTTTCTCTCCTGCAGGAACTTGGAAATGCCGCCGACTAGTTCACCGTTTTCATCCAGTCTGAACCAGAACGCCTTATTGGCCGTTGTTACAAATACTTCATCGCACATAGCGTCGATCTGCTTGCGTGTGCAGGTAAAATCACTGATTTTCACTGCCTTGACTTCATTGCCTGCGAAAGGCTCGAAACCGCAGTCTGCCATCAGGCCGGTGACATCTTCCACGATCAGCTTGATCCGAAGGTCCGGTTTGTCGGAGCCGTATTTTTCCATCGCCTCCGTGAACGGGATCCGTACGAAAGGTGCTTTGGATGCCACGGAGTAAGTACCGTATTTTTCAAAGATGGGCGGCAGCACGTCTTCGATCACTGCAAACACATCTTCCTGGGATGCAAAAGCCATCTCCATATCGAGCTGATAAAACTCGCCCGGTGAACGGTCTGCTCTTGCGTCCTCATCACGGAAGCAGGGAGCGATCTGGAAATATCTGTCGAAGCCGGCCGTCATCAGGATCTGCTTGAACTGCTGCGGTGCCTGAGGCAATGCATAAAACTTGCCGGGATAGTTTCTCGAAGGCACCAGGTAATCTCTAGCTCCCTCCGGAGAGGAAGCTGTCAGGATCGGCGTGGTGATCTCGAGGAAATCATGGTCGGTCATGGATTTTCTCAGTTCCGCTACGATCTTACTGCGAAGAACGATCTTGCTCTTGACTGCCGGGTTGCGAAGGTCGAGATAACGGTATTTCAGTCTTGTATTCTCATCTGCTTCCTTGGACCGGTTGATCTCAAAGGGAAGCTCCGCATAGCGGCATCTGCCGAGAACGGTGACTTTTTCGGGTACCACTTCGATATCACCGGTAGCGATCTTGTTATTCTTATTGGAACGCTCCCTGACGGTACCTTCCACGCTGATGGTGGTTTCCGTATTCAGCTCCAGAAAAGCGTTCATCATTTCCTCTGTTTCCGGTACCAGCTGCGTGGTTCCGTAAAAATCCCTGAGGATCACGAAACCGAGGTTCTTGCTGACGCGGCGGATGTTTTCAAACCAGCCGACCAGTGTCACCTTTTCTCCGGCGTTTTCCAGCCGCAATTCGTTACAGTTATGGGTTCTTGACTGTGTCATGTACGTTCCTTCTTTCCTGAAAATTCATATGATAATCCTGTTGCCATAAGCGGCCGGGTAACTCTTCGCTTCCACTTTTCCGCTCACATTCGCATATCATACCACAACCACGCCGCAATTTCAAGAAAACCGGCGGACTTTGCCGCCGGCTCAACACTTCTTTCATTCACACCGGCATTACTTACCTGCGGAACAAACGATCAGCATGATTCCCTCTTCCATTTCGATCGTGACCTCATCGCTTTTCCATGCATTACTCAGGCCAAGAGGAAATGTATTTCTCAGAGTGATATCCTCACAGTCGTAGGCAGAACCGGTGATACTCACGTGTTTGCATTCATTTGACAACGCAAAAAGAGACAGAGACCGGCCGGGAACGTGCGGGAGCGATATCGTACCACCGGTAAAGGTCTGCAGGTGCTCTGATGCACTTGTCATTTCGCATATACCCCCCTGCTTTGCCACAAACGCCATAGATTGAATATTTGCGAGCACATGATCAAGGCGCCCGCCCAGGCCACAGCTGATGATCTGATGCTTAAAACCGGCCGACAGTGCGTACCGGATGGCCAGCATAGTATCACTGTCATCCTTGTGCGACGGAAAAGAATGTACCGGTATTCCTTCATAATCCGCAGGGTCACTTTTGCAGGAATCAAAATCACCGACAAGAAGGTCCGGTTTTATCTTCAGCTTCGCGGCATTGTCAAAGCCATGATCACAGGCGATCACATAATCGTATCGTACCCCTTCGGGTAAGGGAGAAAAATCTCCGCCTGTGATGATCAGGCATGTTCGCATAGCGGCTCCTTTCCTGTTTTCAGTCAGTGATCCGAACTTTTTCTCTTTTCATGGAAACAATAAACATAAAGACCGCGATGGCAATTGCCGCCGCACTGATCAGTGCGATAACCGCCCAGTTGACATTGACAAAACCGGTCACGTCAAACTCTCCGGTATCCGCATTCTGAAGCTGTGCAAAAATCATTCTGACATCAAATATGAGAGCCACGGCGACAAGCAGACCGCCCACCCATTGCAGAATGGAAACGGAGGTTTCTTTTGTTTTTACGAGACGCGTAATGGTGGCGGATCTGAAATCCAGCATGGAACCGACATAATATGCCATGACAGCGGTAACGATCGTTTCCGGCACAATATAGGTTGCGTTGTAGCCGAGGGAATAGGCAAGTGCTGCGGTTGTCGGAATGGAAAGCCCTGCCCAGACAGTTGCACCGGAGATCACATGGCAGATGTATCTGAGTAAACAGACAAACACACTGCCGAGCACCAGTGCTCCGGCTTGTGATGACATCTTCCGAAATGCACCTCCCAGCCCCAGCACCATGAATGCAATGATATAATCCAGCAGGATCACGGCAACAATTGACTGCCAGGTTGTGACATAGGAAAGTGTGTTCAGACCGAGAAGCTGCTGCAAAACACCGAATACAAAGCCTGTCAGCAGACCAAATCTGATACCATGACGATACGCAATGATGATCACCGGTAGCATACTGGCCACGGTGACGGAACCGCCATAAGGCAGATCCAGCAATTTGATCAGTGACAAAACGGTACCGAGCGCAAGCATGATTGCGGCTTCCGTGAGTTTTAGGGCATTTGAACCCTGAGTCGTCTGTGACATAATAAAAATCCTCCCTGCGTTTCCTTTTTCGGCGCAGGGAGAACTCTTCAGCGGATTCTCATATTTGATACGATCACATCGTATCAGCTTCCCTTCGCAGGCATGATCCTGATCAGGTGCAGGAGCGCTATTTCGCTCCTAAGGGTATCAGACCTTCGGTCCTCTCTCAGCCTTTCGGCTCCCCCAGCGTCTTTTGCTACTATACACAAAAAGCCGGAGGTTGTCAATAGGGACGGTTCTTTTTGACACCCCCACCTTGGTGTCAATGGGGACGGTTCTCTCTGACAACCTTGCAATACAGGTTGTCACAGAGAACCGTCCCACATTTGACACCGAACCGTCCCACACTTGACACCGAACCGTCCCCACCTGACACCGAACCGTCCCCACCTGACACTTATTCTCGCATGTCTACGACATACTTAGCCGATTTCTTCCCATCTCTCGAGACACCGTGTTTGGTCCGCACCGGCACCACATAGACCT
>JAEEKC010000365.1 GCA_016282215.1 Lachnospiraceae bacterium | reverse complement strand
TTGACAGTACCGCGCTCAACAGCAGCATGGACCCCACTACAGAGAGTGAAATCCTGACCATTACTTTGGGAAAGAGGGTAAAATCTCTCGGAGAGTACTGTTTCAGCAAATTGCAGCATGTAAAAACCATCGACGCGTCGAAGAGCGGCCTGACCGCCATTACCTACGGCGTATTTGACAGATGTTTTGATCTTGAAGAACTCAAACTTCCGGATGCTGTGGCTTCAATCGCAGGTCCTAACGGATACTCAAGTACATCGAAGGTGGGGGCATTTAACTATTGCAGCAGTTTGAAAACACTGGTGATCCCTGCCTCTGTGACAGAGCTGGAATACCGGCTGCTTATGAATTGCACCGGTCTTGAAAGTATCGTGATACCGGCTACGGTAACGACCATTGCGGATCAGACATTCCTCAGCTGCAATAATCTGGTGAGCGTCACTATTGAAAGCGCTGATACGATCATAGCAGATACAGCGAATCCATTTGATTTTGTAGGCAGCAAATCCATGCTAAAACAATGTATATTCCATGTAAAGAGGGGCGGAAAGGCAGACGCCTGGCTGCAAAAAGCCATAGAGGAAGATACCTCTGACGCATACGATTGGAAGATCAAATATCTGGGTGAGATCCTGATCACCTTCTTTAATCCGCAGATTTATGATTCTGAAAACGATACCTATGGCAAAAAGGTATTGGAAGTATCTGCTAAGGGGGATTCGGTAGTACTGGGGGATGCGCTTCCCGGCAAGGCATTTCCTGCGGCGGCAGCGGTCGACCATTATGAGTTTACAGGCTGGTATACAGCACAGTATCCGACAGACGGCGACGTAGCTGCGAAACTGACGGATACGGTGACGGATGATACGGTCTTTTATGCGCAGTATGAATATCTGCCGCAGACATACACGGTAAACCTGTATTCTGACGGGAAAGTCATAAAAACCCTGCAGGTTGAAGAGTATACGATGTTTGCAGATGATCTGCCGACACCGACAAAGGACGGATATACATTTAAGGGCTGGACTTTTGACCCGAATGGCACGGTGCCGGAGGAGCTCCATCATATCTATGAGGATTCCAATCTGTATGCGATCTGGGAAGAAGTAAAGCAGAGCGGCGGCGAAGGCCAGCAGGGCGGCCAGAGTCAGCAGGGTGGTCAAAGCCAGCAGGGCGGCCAACAACAGCAAGGCGGCCAGAGCCAGCAAAGCGGTGGTCAGCAGCAGCAAACTTCCGCCACCTCGGAGCCTGCAGTTGGCGATACTATCAAAGAGGATGGCGCTTCCTATACCGTAACTGAGACCGATGACGGACAAAAGGGAGCTGAGTATACAGGAACGGAAGATCAAAGTCAGAAGAAGGTGACAGTACCGGCAACCGTGGGCAGCGGCGATCAGGAAATACCGGTAGTGGAAATTGCCGACAAGGCTTTTTCGGGCAATAAAAAACTGGAAAACGTGACACTTCCCGCATCCATTGTAAATATCGGCAGCAGTGCATTCAAGGGGTGTACATCCTTAAAGAAGATGACGATCCCTGCAAACACGGAGCAGATCGGTGACAATGCATTCAATGGCTGCAAGTCCATGACGAGCGTAACCTTTAAGGGTAAGAGTTTAACGAAAGTCGGAAAGAACGCTTTTGCCAAGTGTCCGAAACTGAAAAGTGCAACACTTCCCGACAGTGTGACCGAGATCGGAAAGGGCGCCTTTGACGGGGACAGTAAACTCGGAAAGCTGACAGTCAATGGAAATAACTTAAAGAAGGTCGGCAAGAACGCGCTTCGCGGCATCAAGAAAAATGCAACGGTTACCGTTAAGGCAAAGAATAAGACGCAGTACAATAAGATCGTAAACATGATCAAAAAGGCGGGAAATAAGAAACTGAAATTCAAATTCAAGAAATACAAGAAATAAAAACCTGTGATGAAAAGGAGGGCATTATGAAACAAAAAAGCAAAGAAATCCTGAAAAAACTGTTAGCAGTCGTAATGAGTATTCTGCTGCTGCCAACATCATTATTGGTCTGTGATGTTTCGGCACAGGAAGATGATGGTCCGGAAGTGATGGTTGTAGCGAATGATTATCTGGCTGCTTCTGAAAAAAATGAGAGCTTTTACTTTTATCACCCATATAGTGAGCATATCTCCGGTGCATATAAGGGTGTCAGCTATGATGCAAAAACAAATACCTTAAAACTGGTCAATGCTGATGCACCCTTTATGAGTATTTATGTACATACTTTTTCGAATCTGGCCATGGGCAAGGTGACAGTCGACGTAACAGGAACCTGCAAAATGGGTGCACTGGTAATTGCCGGCCCATCGGGCGTAAACTTTACGGGTTCCGGTAATCTGACGATCAATGCGCCGTATACCGGCACAATTTCTTACGGCGGTTACAAAAAACAGGTGACAAACGCTTATCCGTCGAACTATCAGTATGAATGCAGCGGTGCCGGTATCGCGATCCAGTCTGACGAATCCGTTCCTTCCATCGATGTGGCGAAAGAACTGACATTGACAATATACGGAAGTTCCAACACCGGTCATTTCAGTATGGAGAATGAAGAAACCGGGTACAGTACTCCGGGAAGTATCCGGATGAATATATCAGGGAACAAGGAAATTGCCATGGTAGAAAGTAAACTGGTAACCTATGGCGGAACAGCAACTCCTGCCCTTGCCTGGGACAGTTCGTCAGATTATTCGGAAGAAGCAGATCCTGACAATGCTGAAGTTTATTATGCGCCGTTAAAGCTTTCCTATGATAAGGTTTATTTTGGAATCGACAAAGATGGCAAATGTGATCTGACGGAAGATAATATGTATGTAAAGCGTACATATGAAGCAGTTGGTTATGGCCCTGATTATTATAAAATTGTAAAAAATGAAAAGGCTGATGGGTGGTCGATCTCCTTGGAAGAATCGGTGATCGGTTCAGAATCGGAGATCAAATCAGTATCGGCGAATACAGTTAAGGCACGTACATTTACTCAAATTCCCTATGACAGTACAACCGGAGAGTTCAGTCTGAATCAGATGACGGACACGAAGTACGATCATGAATATAAATACGGCAGACTGTTTCATAAGGATAACAAAGATTATGTTGTTGTTCAGCTTACCGGAGCGTTCAATCAGGCAGTGATCCAAAATACAGGTATTGAAACAATCAAGGGTTATGCAAGCACATTCGGATATGCGCCTTTCAAAGATGGCGCCATGCTTGAGAAACCAGTTTCCATTATGAGACAGGAAAACGGCACGGATTATATGCTTGAAAAAGGGTACACCTGCAATATGCGTCGTAATTATTATGCAAATGCCGTATTGAAGAACTTAAAGCAGGTATTTTCACCTGCAAGCGCTTCAACCGGTGGCAGCGGCTCATCTTCGTCCCAGCCTGCAGCTCCGACGGCGCAGATCAAAGCACCGGAGGCAGGACAGCAGGAGACCGTTGACGGCGATCAGTATCAGGTAACGACCGGCGGTGACAATCCGGAGGCAGAGTTTAAAGGTACAGAGAACAAAAATGAAAAGAAGGTAACCATTGACGCTACGGTTAAGATCGGTAATACTGACTGCAAGATCACTTCCATTGGAAAGAAAGCTTTGGCAAACAATACAAAAATGCAGCAGCTTACCATTCCGGCTTCGATCCAGGAGATCAAAGAAGGTGCCTGCACGGGCTGCAAGAATCTGAAGAAGCTGACTGTGAAGGGCAAGGGCCTGAAGAAGATCGGCAAAAATGCCTTCTCTAAATGCTCAAAACTGACAGCTGCTACGCTGCCAGACAGTGTTACCGAGATCGGCAAGGGCGCATTTGACGGCGACAGCAAACTCGGCAAGATGACCGTCAACGGCAACAACTTAAAGAAGGTCGGCAAGAACGCCCTGCGCGGTATTAAGAAAAATGCCACGATCACCATCAAGGCAAAGAATAAGACGCAGTATAACAAGACCGTCAATATGATCAAGAAGGCCGGTAACAAGAAACTGAAATTCAAATTCAAAAAGTACAAAAAATAAGAGATCAGATGTGTGATCGGGACATCTACAGGATGTTCCCGCAAAAGAGTGCCGCAGCAATGCGGCACTCTTTATGCGAAAACGCTGTCTTTAAAATCCTGTCATGAAAAAAGCAGTTGAAAAAGTACCATGAGCGTGGTACACTTTATTATATTCCGGTGGTAAAGATGAACTTCGAATCTGTGACGAGCCGGAATGTTTATTTACAAAAAGAGACAGAAACTTTTGAAGGTGTTTCGGAAATGGAAAATGTGCTGAAAAACGCTGAAAAAATTGGGGGGGGTACAGAAATACTTATCATAGTATAAGTTTGTACGGCAGAAAATACGTTGTTACAAATACGCACCTGTAACGGATTCTTTATGTGAATGAATTCGCTGCAAGGTGTGTTTTTTTATCTCTTTGAGCAATGAGAGTTCGAAAAAATATCGGAGTAAAAAACGAAGCGATACTAATATTTGGTAGTGTAAAGTCCGGTATGAAAATGCCGAGCGTGATACTGCTGATTAATTCAGGGAGGAAAGAGGTATGAGAAGGACGAAACTTGTAAACAGATTGCTTGCGATGGCATTGAGTGCATCCATGGCAATGACAATGGTGCCGGTAATAGCGGCTGCCGGTGAAAGTACGCAGCCGGATGTACCTGCAACTGAAACCGTTGCCGGTACGGATGAGGTGATCAGTGCGGAACAAATTGATTGGAGCAGTGTACCTGTATTGAAGACCGGTGTACAGGCGCAGGTTGAAGAGCAAAAAGAAGATGAATATGATAGATATTATTGCTTTGAATTTGTCCCTGACGAGGATGGTGAATATAGGATTGAAACGCCGAGATCCGATTTGACCTTTTTTTGCAGCTATTATGAAGGTGAATATGCTGACATGTCGTTGTTGAAGAAAGGAGTAACATATTGTTTTCGGGCAGGTAACTACTATTCGGAAAACCATGATCCTGCCAAAATAACCGTTGAGAAAGTAAAAGGGTTTGAAGTAAAGGAAGGAAATACGACCGGTTTTGATGCATTAGGGGATACCATATACCGGATCCCGTTTACGGAGGAAGGCGTATATAAAGTAACCATAGGCGCTTCTGAAGATGGGACCGTTTTGTATGATGAGAATTATCACAGTTATGAAAATGCGGTTCCTGATGGTACGGGATATATTGTCACCGATACTTCTAAGAAATATTATATTAAAACGTATGATTTCTCAGGCTCGACAAAGAAGGTGACGGTAGTTAAGAGCGCTTTGCCGGAAGAGATCGTCACAAGTACGACGGGTGACGACCACCCCTATTTTGTAAACAGCGGAGAGCAGCTTTATAAGAGGGTCAAGGTAAAAGCGGATGGATGGTATCTGTTCCGGGTGCATACCTACAGCACAGATCTGGAAAATTGTCAATACGGTATAAATTTTTATGATGCGGCGGACGGAGATCAGGTTGATATTTGGTCTACTTCTGCGAGAGGACCCTATTACAATTTTTACGATGAGGAAGAAGGGAAGGGTGAAAATGATGTATGGCACCTGAGTCGGTTAAGAAAGGGCGATGATTATTTTGTTGATCTCTCCTTTACTTCGGAAACAGGAACAGATAATGCGAACTTCACTGTATATCAGCTATCCCTGAAGAATCCCATCACATCAAAATCAACGGGTACTTTGGCGGAAAATTCGATATACCCCATATCCATTTCCGAAACCGGGCAGCTATTCGGATATTGCTCCGGGGCGCCGGTGATCCTTAGTTATTATGATGGGGATCGGGATCTGA
>JAEEKC010000049.1 GCA_016282215.1 Lachnospiraceae bacterium | reverse complement strand
TCCCTCATATTTCTGTTCGTTCTGATAATGCATTCAGTGCCTTTCCGCAGTGATGGAAAGGAGAAAAAATGCAGATTACAAAAAAGAACGATTCCCCAAAGTCATTCCTCATTTCAGAGGTACATCTTAATTCGCCCGGCACTGGCGTTACAACTGAATACAATATCTATTATGAAAGCGAACGCAGAAACGGGGTTGTTGTGAAACGGTTTCTGCACAAAGGAATAAAAAGCAAGGAAGAAGTAGTTAAAGTTGTAGCACAGGATCTTGATATATTCTCATGTGATGAGCCGAAGAAGAAAGATAGGATCCTGTCTGGGTTTAGCAATGAGGATATAAAGGCGTACAATAGTATTGTCTGGGACTTCATAAGAGATGATGTACTACCGAAGGCCAAATATCTGGGATATAAATTCGGGAAAAACGGTGAGGTCAAAACTTATACAAACCTGGCAGAATCCTATATTTGGGAATATTTCCAGAAAAACCTTCGGGATGTCATGAAAAAACAGGATGCAAATTATAAGAGCATAATATTTTTTGGTTCCAAGCATGCTGCTCGAGAAATAGCGAAAGAAGTGCATGGTTGGTCCAAACATCAGCTCGATATGTACAACAGGATTATGGACTGTATAGAACAGCTGGTTTGTCATAAGGGTATCCGCGAAGAAGATGTTTCTGCGGATGATGTGTATAATATCATGAAAGACACTCCGGGTCTCAAAATGTCGTATGAAACCACTTTAAAAGTTTTCACATCATTTAAAAACCCGGATCTTCCGATTGAGGTGATGGATTATGAGGAGAGGGAAAGGTCTGTTATACCGGAACCCACCATATCCGAAAACTTAGAATATGAAGAGGAAAAAAGAATGCTCATGGAGCTGCTCATGAATATGGACAGACCGGTTTCGTATACTTTAATCAGGATGCAGTTCAAAGACAATATGACAGAAAAGAAATTGTGTAAAGACTCCCTTCTGGAAGATCTCTGCGAAAGTGAAGGGGACGAAACGCTGCTTAGCAAAATGAAAGCAGTAAAACTCAGAAAGGCTAATTCCGGTAAGATAAAACACAAGCTTACGGAGGAATTGGTCAGGGAACTTTATCAGCGGGGGCTGAGGGATATCCGTGAATTCATGGATGAAAATGGATTCAATCACTATGACTTTACAGGTCATATTGACGGACTTGTTGATGAACTTATGAAGTATTTCGAGAAGGTGCGTTCTGAGATGTAAGTGCGTTAATTAGAAACGCAGGCTGTTTATTATGGGGCATGGGACAATATCAACAGGATTGATACATATGTCGCTTGGATCTTTGAACCTTGCGCTCGGAAATATATGGATGAAAAAACAAGTGATGGCGCGAAGCAGGATCAGGCTGCTGGGAATTGAGCCGTGAAGTGACAACGGAAAAAAGAGTAAGGGATATGCAGCAATCTTCGGATTGGGTATATCCCTTTTCCCTTGTTCTGTGATAAAATCAGCATATTGAAACGATTATTTTTGAAGAGGCAGGGAAATGACTTTTTCGGATGATTTTACGATCGGCACAAAGCAGGAACTGATTGAGCTCATTGATGCAGTGGGTTTTGTGCCTTTTTTTGATAATGAAATTGAGGGGTTTTCACTTGAGGAGCATATCGCTCCTGGATGCTGGTATGATGATGCCAATGAAAACTTCTGGCCCGCCTGGGAATGGAAAGGACCGGTCATTTCAGAAATGAAATGTGCCTACGGAAAGTTCTTGCGGGGAAAGGCGATGTATATCAGCCCGAAGTGGTTTCCGGATTTTGCAAATTACAGGCGTGACGGATATGATTATGATGCAAGATATGAAGATGGTCTGGCGTCGTTTTATGACAAGGAGTTGTATGAGCTGCTTGATGCCAATGCCCCTGTCCTGTCTAAGGAATTGAAAAAAACCGGCGGCTATGGAAAGAATGGGCGAAAGGGTTTTGACACTGCAGTGACACGGCTCCAAAAGCAGTGCTATGTAATTATAAGTGATTTCAGATATGCAACCGACAAATTTGGAAATGAATACGGGTGGGGCATTGCTGAATATTCAACACCGGAGAAGTATCTCGGTGGGAGATTTGTAAATTCGGTGTATAAGCGGACACCGGAGGAATCCTATGCAAGAGTCGTAAAACAGTTTCAGAAGATACTGCCCGAAGCAGGCAAAAAGCAGATAGAAAAGATCTTAAGGTAAAGAAGAATCAGGTGGGGTATGGCAAAAATATACGAAATATACGGCACTGATGCACATGAAATGACCAAAGCGTTAATGTCTTCGGCTGATGTGGCAAGTACAATTTCTGAAGATGCGAATATAGCATTAAAGCCAAATCTTGTCCGCGCAGGTACACCTGAAACAGGTGCAACCACACATCCAGGCGTTTTGTCAGGATGCATTGAATATCTGCAGGAGAGCGGCTTTTCAAAAATATCGATTATAGAAGGATCATGGATAGGCGGTAATACGCAGCAGTCCTTCAGGATCTGCGGATATGATAAGGTCTGTAAGAAATACGGTGTTTCGTTTTATGATCTGAAAACGGATAAGACGAGATTGGTTGATACTCCGCTAAGACCCATGGAAATATCCTGTAGGGCGCTTGAAAGCGATTATCTGATCGATCTTCCTGTACTTAAAGCACACAGCCAGACACGTATAACATGTGCTTTGAAAAATCTCAAAGGCTGTATTCCTGATCACGAAAAACGCAGGTTCCATGCGGAAGGGTTGTTTGAGCCGATAGCTGCACTTGCAGCCTCCCTGAAACCGTCGCTTGTGATCGTTGACAGTATATGTGGGGATCTGTCCTTTGAAGACGGAGGAAATCCGGTACAGACAAACAGGATGATGCTGGGATTCGATCCTGTACAAATGGATACGTATGGATGCCGTCTTATGGGAATTGATCCGTGAAGCGTTCTTTATATCGGTCTTTCCGAAAAGTGGGGCGCGGGAAACAGTGCTTTATTGGATGATGACATTGTAAGGCTGAATGAGCCTGTCAATTCACAAAAGTATCCTCATCCATCCGGGCTTGTAAAGAGGCTTACCCGGAATGTCACAGCCGATGGGGCATGTTCTGCGTGTTTTGCTTCGCTTGTCAGGGCGTTATACATTGCTGACAGGGAAGGACATCCGATAATGGATAATATATGTATCGGACAAGGATACCGGGAGAAAACACCAAAAGGGATAGGGATAGGAAGATGTTGTAAAGAAGCAGGTATCTGCGTCATGGGATGCCCGCCCACGCCCGAGGCAATACTTAAGCAGCATGGTGTGTAAAATGTTATAAACGAGGGGATGCCGTGTTTTAGAACAACAGGGACAGCCCGCCACAGTAGGCTGTCCCCGACATATTTTTGACGGTTTATTTACGGCGTTTTGAGCCGTGATGGTTACGAATAATGCTTTTCATGCTTTTGACGACATCAAAAAGCAGATCATGCTCATCTTCGGAGCAATCCTCAAGCATCCTTTTCCATTTTACGAGCCGGGGATCTTCCCGGGAGGTTCCGGGGATCAGCAGATAGTCAAGGCTCACCCCAAGCGCTATCGCTATGGAACGAAGGGTATCACGGCCGGCGGCTTTTTTGCCGGATTCTATCTCGCACATGTAAGTAAGGGATATTCCGGCTGTTTCAGCAAGCTTTTCCTGGGTGAGGTTTTCCGCTTTTCTGAAATTCTGAATTTTCATTCCGATTTCCTTTTGTTCAGCTTTTGTCATGTAAAATCCTCCATAAAATTATTATTTTATATCGCCAATGGACGAAAACTTCGACTGTGGCTTATTCAAATACTCGCTTATCGGCGATAAAATTCAAGAGATTTATCGTCTAAAAACAATTACAGGTGGGTGCTTTGAATATAAAAATGAAGGAAATCGGAGCTCGTATACGTCAAGCAAGGAAAGCAATGAAGCTGTCCCAGAATGAGCTTGCTGAGATGGTGAACATTTCCCCATCACATATGAGCGATATCGAAAACGGTAAGAAGATTGTAAAACTTGATATATTCATGCGCCTTACAGAGGCCCTTCAGGTATCGGCAGACTGGCTGCTTCGGACAGACATTCCGCAGGTATCTTCTATCCATACACAGGAGCTTTCTTCCATTCTTAGTGACTGTACCCCGGGGGAGGCACAATCCATCATCAGGATGGCCAAAGAAATGAAGACTGCCATCCGTGAATCGGCAGGAAAATAAAAGCATATAGAACAGATTTTGCCAGTTTTTAAACCTATTGCGAAGTTTTTTTAATCCATCTTCGCCATAGGTTTATTAATTTGCGTGATTTTTTGCTTTATAATCTAAAGCGCGTGACAACGACGCTGTGATCCGGGAGCAAATATGGAGGGTAGATGGGTGGAAAAGATACCTGTCATAGATCTGAAGGCAACAGGCAAAAACATAACAAGGCTCCGTGATGAAGCGGGGCTTTCGGTTAAGGATCTTTCCCGCTTGTTAGGGCTTGGATCCCCGCATGCAGTGTATAAATGGCAAGGCGGCATCAATATGCCCACGATAGATAACCTGGTAATTATGGCGGC
>JAEEKC010000048.1 GCA_016282215.1 Lachnospiraceae bacterium | reverse complement strand
GCCCTGGTTTCGTAAGAGGCAAAATCGATCACGACATTCGCTGCATTGCTTTTCGCAGCCTCTTTCACTTTTGCAGATTTGCTTTCTTTTGCGGGTTTCTCAGCTTTCGCAGGTTTTACTTCTTTTGCCTGTACTGCTGCCTTACCGGCATTCCTGATCGCCAGTTTCTCTTTTTTCTTTTTCTGTCTTTTATTCACGAATGACTCCCTCACGATCCGGATATCATATCCGGTATTAGGTCCCGCTCCATGCCGGTTTTACGACATGGAGCGGACTGCTTTTTTGTTAAATTCTTCTTATATGCAATTGCCTGCCGTCTCATCAGCCGGTGATATCCTTCTCGTCAAAAGGATCGCCGCACTGCGGACAGAATTTCGGCGGATGATGCGGATCTTCCGGCTCCCAGCCGCACTTGTCACACTTGTACAGCGGCTCACCCGCCGGCTTCGGAGTTCCGCACTGGCTGCAGAATTTGCCTTTGTTCTGCGTCTGACAGGAAGGGCAGATCCAGCCGTCAGCCGTCTGCTGGTCAGGCTTTCTCGCACCGCACTCTGCACAGAAGTTTCCGGTATTTCCCTTGTGGCCGCATGCGCAGTCCCAACCACCTGCTGCAGGTGCTGCCGGAGCCGGAGCAGGTGCTGCCTGTTGCTGCTGCATCTGCATCTGCATCTGCTGCTGTTGCATCTGCTGCTGTTGCTGCATGGCAAAGAGGTTGCCTGCATTGATGCCGCCTGCCTGCGCTGCCATGTTCATGCCTGCGAATGCCATCATGGGACCGGTAGCCGTATTGGAAGCTGCAGCCTTCATTGCCTCTGCCTGTGCTAAGGACAGGTTTGCAGCTGCCATACCCGGATTTGTGAAGACTGCTGTCTGTGACAGCTCTTCAAGTTTCTTCTCAATCTCAGTAGGAAGCTTTAAGGTATCGATACCAAAGCTTGCGATCTCAATTCCGCGGCCCTGTGTCCAGTCCTCGGAAAGCTCTTCCTTCATCGCCTGTGTCAGCTCTTTGGTATGAGCCGGAACTTCCGAATAACGAACGCCGAGAGCGGAGATCTTGGCAAGAGCCGGAGCAAGCGCCGTATTGATCTCGGTCTTCATCTGGTCAAGCAGGCTCTCTTTGGTGAATTCGTCAGTTACGTTTGCGCAAACTCTGGTGTAGAAAATGATAGGATCTACGATATGGAAGGAATACTGGCCGTGGCACTGTACTCTGGTATCCATATCCAGACCGAGTTTTTCATTTACAACACGGAAAGGCACCGGTGTCGGTGTGCCGTATTTGTTGCGCATGATCTCTTTGATGTTTACGAAATAAACTCTCTGATCCTTGGGGGCGTCGCCGCCGAAAGTAAATCTCTTGCCGATGTTGGCGAGTGTCTGCTTTAAGCTGTCTCCGAGTTTTCCGCAGAAAATGGAAGGCTCGGTCGATGCGTCATATACAAATTCTCCGGGCTCTGCACAGATGTCCACAACCTTGCCCTGCTCAACGATGAGCATGCACTGTCCTTCATTGACTGCGATGATGGATCCGTTGGAAATAATATTGCTCTCACCTTTGGTGTTTGCACTCTTTCTCTTGTCACTGTGGCGCGGTGAACCCTTCTTCATAAGTACATTTTCCGCAAGCGCATCACAGTAAAAATACTCTTTCCACTGGTCGGCCATTACGCCGCCTGCCGCATTCAAAGCTGCACTGATCAGTCCCATGTTTCTTCTCCTTTTCTCCAAATACAATACATAAGTTGACGGGTTACTATGTTAAATGACTGCAAGTATCTTAAGCTCCTTATGAGCAGAAAGATCCAAAAACTTCTGTCCGCACTGGATAGTGGGACGGGAAATGGCTTCGGGATGAATAAATACCACCTCGCCCTCTATGCCATTGGACAGCCGGACTCTGTTTCCGATGAAACTGTTGCTGACATTTCGAAGGAAGGTCAGCATCATGTCCGGATCAAACGCCGAAAACTCCTGGCTCTGCAATTCCTCGATAACAGCGAACGGACAGATCGCTTTTCTGTAAACGCGCTTGCTGGTCATGGCATTGTACACATCCACGATGGCGATCATCTTGGAAAACCTGGATATCTTATCTGCCGTAAAACCATACGGATAACCGCTGCCATCACATCTCTCATGATGCATCAAAGCCGCATTTTTCACTTCCGGATCCAGCTTCTGTGCGCTTAAGATATTATAGCCTTCTGTCGTGTGACGCTTGATGACTTCCTTTTCACGTGCAGACAACGGGCCCGGTTTCTTCAGGATATCTTCCGTGATCCGCAGGTTTCCGATGTCATGGAACAAACCACAAGTCGTCGCCAGAACGCGCTCCTGCTGGTCCATGCGCAGCCACCCCGCAAAAATGTTACATAGGATCGAACAGTTTACCATGTGCGCATATGTGGAATCATCATAATCCCTCATGTTCAGGATCATATCCATCATGCTGATGGAGGACTGCTCAGATTTACCGATCAGGGAAAGCGTCTGTGACAGCAGGTTTTCCGCGTCAAAATTGGAATTGGCAGTAACCACCTGGTTGAGCTTGATCCGCAGCGTTTCCACATTCTCTTCAAAACTCGCCTTGAACGCACGGAACTCCGGATTGGAACGAACCTTCTCCTTCTGTGACGGCGGAAGCGGAGCCGTTTCCTTCGGCGCTGCCACCTCATCTGCTACGCGGATGGAATAAAGTGCAAAGGAATCAAGCCTCTGGATACTGGAGGTATCGAGCACGAAATCCTTTGACAGGATCAGTTGTCCGTCTATGGAATAGATGTCTTCCGCCGTGATCATTCCCGGCCGAAGATCTTTTATGAGTACCTTCTTCATGAATACTCCTCCGATCGATCAGTCGTTTCCGGCTCCGAATTTTTATAAATTCTGCCAGAAAACTAACACTATAAGTATAAAATAATCTGAAAATACTGTCAATTAAAAAATCCCCGAAAAACCCAAGGGCGAACCAAGCTCAAATCCACGAAATCCCCCTTGAATTTCCTTAAGTAAAATGGTATATTGCTTAAAGCGACGCCCGTCATGTTTTTGTCAGCGGGCATGAACGAAAAATCAAAAACAAAACGAGAATAGGAAGGTAGAAAAAAATGACGAAAAGTTTTGATGATCTGTTGAAAAAAGTAAACGAATGCTCCAAGAAAAAGGTAGCGGTTGCCGTTGCCCAGGACAAGCCGGTCCTTGAAGCCATCAAGCTGGCAAAAGAGCGTGGCATCGCTGATGCGATCCTGGTGGGCGATGAGAGCCTGATCCGTCCCATCGCTGATGAGATCGGCATGAACCTTGATGATTATGAGCTGATCAATGAGCCCGACGTTCAGGAAGCAGCACTGAAGGCTGTCAGCCTGGTACATGACAAGAAAGCTGATATGTACATGAAGGGCATCATCGATACCAAGTCATTTTTGAAGAGTATCCTGAACAAAGAAGTCGGCCTTCGTACCGGCAAGCCCCTCTCCCATGTGGCTGTTTTTGAGATTAAGGGCATCGATCATCTTCTGTTCCTGACCGATGTAGCTTTCATTCCCTATCCCACGCTGGAAGATAAAGTAAACATCATCAACAACACCGTTGAAGTCTGCCATGCATGCGGTCTTCCGAATCCAAAGGTAGCTCCGCTTGCGGCAGTAGAGGTTGTAAACCCCAAGATGGAATGTACCGTAGAAGCACAGACACTGACCGAGATGAACGAAAAGGGCGAGATCACCGGCTGTATCGTAGACGGTCCTCTGTCCCTGGATCTTGCGATCGATCCCGAAGCAGCACAGCACAAGGGTGCTACCGGCAGAAAGATCGTCGGCGACGCTGATGTTCTCCTCTTCCCGGATATCCACGCAGGAAACCTGGTTTACAAGGGCCTGGTTCATACGACCGAGTTTAAGAATGGCTGCATCCTGACAGGTACCAGCGCTCCGGCTATCCTGACAAGCCGTTCCGATTCCACCGAGACAAAAGTAAACTCCATCGCACTGGCAGCTATCGTGGCTGAAGCGCTGGCGAAGTAAGTCAAGGAATCGAGATTTAAGCGCCCCTCATCAGTCAGCTTCGCTGACAGCTGTCTCGCCTGCCGGCTCGGTCCGCGCTGAGCAAGCGCCACTGGCGCTTAGCGCCCCCCAGGGGGAAGCCTTT
>JAEEKC010000364.1 GCA_016282215.1 Lachnospiraceae bacterium | reverse complement strand
CTTGTCCTTGGCAACATCGATACCAACATAGATCATAAACTTGATCCTCCTAAAAAAGTATTTGATGCTGCTGTAATAAGATCCACAGGGCTCTTTGCATGCTGTAACCTCGTTCTACATAAACCGTCATGCGGTATCTAACTGATTAACAATTAAACAAAGAGACTGTGGTTGGAGCCTTTCGTAAACCGTCTATGCGGTAGGAGAAAAAACCAATCCACAGCATCTTTAACAGCATACCCGATACCTATAGAGAAGGTAAAGAATGGGTATGACTATATAATACGAGGATATTACTGTGAGATTAAAGAGTGAATTCATACCACACGAAACAGGAAAGGAGTCCCTGCTCATACCTGTGGGTGGGGCAGGTTTTTCCGGACTGGTGAAAGGGAACAAGACGCTTGGTGCGATCCTGGCGCTCTTAGAAAAAGATACTACAGAGGAACGGATCATAGCTGCCATGAAGGAGCGTTTCGATGCATCTGAAGAACTGATCGCTTCTGATGTGAGAAAAGCGATCTCAGAGCTTCGCCGGATTGGTGCGATAGATGAGTAAAATGACCATGGAAGAGATACTTGCCCATAACGGAAGGCTGGTATACTCAAGCGTTGGTGACAGCATGTATCCATTAATCCGTCAGGGAAGGGATCTTCTTGTGGTCGAAAGGCCAAAGAGATGGAATAGATTACCGGAAGAGACTTATACGGAAAAACTGAAAAAATATGATATAGCTCTGTATAAACGGGATAATGGGAAGGCATATGTACTACACCGGGTGCTTTCCGTCAGAAATGATGATTATGTGATTTGCGGTGATAACCGGTGGTGTTGTGAGCGAGGGATCAATGACAGGCATATCATAGGCGTGCTCACAGCAGTTATAAGGAATGGTAAAGAAATACCGCTTTCGGGTATCAGATACAGACTGTATGTTTTCATATGGTGTCGTCTTTTTCCCATTCGTTATATGATACTTCGAGGGAAATCAGTTGTGAAACGTATTAAGATAAAAAAATGAGAGATCAGGCCGTCAGGTGGCTCTATATCGTTCCGGGGAACAGAAAACTATATATCGTGATTCTGACTATCGTCCAGGCACTGTATGGTGTTACGGGCGTATTTTATGCGCTTTTTTTGAGAAAGATCGTAGATTCTGCGGTGGAACATGATCAAAGAGGTTTTGGGTATGGAATGATTCAGATCATATTGCTGGTGATATGCCAGCTTGCCTTGCGCGCTGTGATCAGATGGCTGACGGAACTGTCGAAGGCAGAATTTGAGAACTGTTTCAAGGGAAGGCTTATGGAAACTCTGCTTACAAGGGATTATCAGCGTGTTGCTGCTGTGCATTCCGGGGAGTGGCTCAACCGTCTTACCAACGATACGGTTGTAGTGGCGGGCGGTTACGTTGACATCATCCCCGGTTTTGCAGAGATGGTAGTGAAACTTATCGGTGCTCTGGTCATGATCCTGATATTAGAGCCGGGCTTTGCTGTCATCCTGATACCCGGTGGGGCAGCACTCGTGTTTTTTACATGGCTGTTTCGAAAGATGCTCAAAAGCCTTCATAAGAATGTACAGGAAGCAGATGGGAGGCTCCGCATTTTTCTGCAGGAGCGGATCGGAAGTATGCTGATGATCCGGTCTTTTGCTGCAGAAGAAAAGACAAAGGCAGATACGGAAGTAAAAATGCATGCCCACAAAGATGCAAGAATGAAAAGGCAACGCTTTTCAAACCTTTGCAACATAGGTTTCGGGGCTGCTATAAGCGGCATGTACCTGTTGGGAGTAGGCTGGTGCGGATATGGGATTTTGATGGGGACGATCACTTTCGGTACGCTGACGGCCATTACACAGCTGATATCACAGATTCAAATGCCTTTTGCCAATATCACCGGTTATCTCCCGCGGTTTTACGGCATGATAGCATCGGCGGAGCGGCTGATGGAGGCAGAAAAAATCCCGGAAGATTCGACGGAGATTCTTTCAGGGAAACAGATCAGAACATTCTATCAGCATATGGATCGGATCGGTTTCCATGATGTGGAGTTTGGTTACCTGCCCGTTTCACGATATACAGAAAGTGTATCTGTCGAAACTGCGGCAGATCATTTGGATAAGGGAAAACAACATGAGGAGTATAAGAATGTAGTTTTGAAAGGACTTTCGTTTTCCTTGAAAAAAGGAGAGTGCGTCGCGTTTACCGGACAGAGCGGATGCGGTAAATCCACGGCAATAAAACTACTGATGTGCGTATATAAACCGGACGAAGGCACGGTCTATTATGGAGATGATACAGGCAGTGAAGAAACGCTGACAGCTGCCCACCGGCGTCTTTTTGCATATGTCCCACAGGGCAATGTATTGATGAATGGAACAATCCGTGAATTAGTAACATTTGCGAGGCCGCAGGATTCTCATGATGAAGAAAGGCTGCAGCTATCGCTGGCCATTGCCTGTGCGGATGGTTTTGTCTCGGAATTAAAAGATGGTGCGGATACACAGCTTGGTGAACGGGGCATGAGCCTTTCAGAGGGACAGATGCAGCGGCTGGCGATCGCAAGAGCAATCTTTTCCGGGGCACCGGTTCTTCTGCTGGATGAAGCAACCAGCGCCCTTGATGCGGACACAGAGAAGGAATTGCTGGATAATCTGCAGAAACTGACAGATAAAACAATTATTATCGTAACACACAGGAATACAGCGTTGTCTATCTGTGACAGGGTGATCGTATTTGAACAGGATGGTATTCGGGAAAAATGAGGCAGAGGGAATGTAATGGCTGATAAAACCGTGACCAAAGTGGAATACAGAAAAGCATTGGAAGATTGCATATATCTGTGTGGATGCGCCGTCAGAGGTCTGTTACCGGATAAATGCCGTGTCAGCAAAATGAATATTGTCCTGCTTTACAGAGCGTCATACATACATCTGCTGACCGGTGCCGTAGCATACGCATTAGAATCAGCAGGGATATATGATAGGGCATTTACACAGGCGAAAGCAAAAGCAATGCGGAAGCTTGGTCTCATGGATGCAGAGATGTCAGCCCTGTTTGAAAGAATGGAGCAGGAAGGGATATGGTACATGCCTCTGAAAGGTGTAGTGCTGAAAGATTACTATCCTTCCTATGGGATGCGTCAGATGGCAGACCATGACATATTGTTTGATGAAACAAAAGCGGACAAGGTAAAAGAGATCCTTGTGGGTATGGGTTTTGCTGCAGAGCATTTCGGGACTGGAAATCATGATTGTTATTATAAGAAACCGGTTTGCAATTTTGAGATGCACAGGTCACTCTTTGGAAAAGGGCATGATGATAAGATGCAGAAGTATTATGCAAATATCAAAAGCCGGCTGATAAAGGATGATGGGAACGAATACGGGTATCATTTTTCACCGGAAGACTTTTATGTGTATATGATCGCCCATGAGCATAAGCATTATTCAATCAGCGGAACCGGTATACGGTCACTTCTTGATACCTATGTGTATCTGAAAAAGGAAACTCTGGATATGGATTATGTAACGGCAGAGACTGAAAAACTCGGAATCGGTGACTTTGAAAAGTTAAACCGGTCGTTATCCCTGCATCTGTTTGAGGGTGAAAAACTAACGGATGAAGAGGAAGAGATGCTTGGTTTTGTTTTCTCCTCAGGGACTTATGGCACATGCACAAACAGGGTCAGGAATACGATCCGCAAAAACGGTTGGAGCAAGGCACGATATATGATATATCGCATTTCAGTTCCGGTCAGCAGGAAAAATAAGGATTATGAGGCTTATGCAGCAGCGTACCCGGTATTTTACAGATATAAAGTACTACTTGTGATTTTGCCCTTTTATCGTACTTTTAGATCCATGAGGGAAAAACGTTTTAGCGTAGAAGCAAAGGCGATCAGGGATGCCTGATCAAATGTAATTCGTAATTCTTTGCTGCAGCATGCAATGTTGTAAAAGAATTGGATGAAGATGTGTGGGGTGTGCGTAATCGCATACTATTTGATAATTGGTTGGGATGAGGGGATTACATTCATAGGATGCGCACGATGTGCGCAATAATTATAAAAAAATAGAAAATCAGGCGCATGTCGTGCGCATCTATGAGAGATGTGCGCACGCTGTGCGCCTCTTTTTTTGTATAGAATAATATGGTCGCCGGTCATGAAAATATAGTCAAAATCGCAGATAGGGTTGCAGGGTATACCCTGTTCCGGATGCCGTGGGCAGCCGGTTTTGCGTGATGGTGCCTGCACCTATCATGCGTATCCTGTTATCACATTTTTCATTATCAGCGCAAATTGTCTGCGCGGCGCAAATATTTTGCAAGCCTATAAATAAAGGCATTTTACAATCGCAGAAAGTCCGCACCCCGGAATATGGTCTGTTACATTCAAAAATGACATGTTATAAAAGCGCCGCAGATCATTTGCTACCTTCAAAAGGCGCGTAATTACTGGCTTTTTGCCCCGCAGAGTTGTTGCGTTTTTTGCAATCCGCAGAACTTTTGCAAAAATGCTCCGAAATGGCTGCGTTTTTATACGCAGAAGGTTTGCGCAAAAGAAATTTGTATTTTTCTTGTATTTTTTTCTCTTTTTTTCGGAATCAAGCTGATTATCGACCTAAGTATAGATAGAGGGAATTTACCCAATCCTTTTCCCGATATCGTAATTCATCGCCTACGTTAAACATGAAGGGGTGATAAACATGATCTGTTAAATCATCTTTTCGATTGAGATGTACCACTATATAAGTGAAGGCAATTTGATCATGACACCTTATTACGAAACAGATCGGGAATTGAATACAATCAAGAGGTAATGTTAAGTCCCGGTATGAAAAATACGGAGTTAATAAACTACTGATTAAGCAGGAAGGAGAGAGAAGATTATGGCAAGCGAAGGAAACAAGAAAAAAATGGTGGCGTGGCTTAGGCATATGGCAACGCATTATGATCTCTATGAGTGTGTATATGTGTATGATAATTCACTGAAAGGTCTGAAAAAAGAATTTTTGGAATGTTATGAAATGCCGGAATCGACAGCGAGATATCATATAAAAACAGTTGTAGATGGTGACTGTGGATTGCTGAGTTACGACAGAGATAAAGATTCCATTTCTATAGATAAGGAAAAGGTTAGAGAATTCTTTGAAGAACTGGGATATATGATCGGATTTGATGAGTTTGGTCCCACGAATGAGTGGTGTTGCGCGTGTGAAAGACGAGAAAAATCAAAGGACAGGGAAAGTATGGATGAAATGGAAAAGGATGATCCATCGAAATCTGAGAACTGATTTCCGGTCGTTTCATAATAAGGTGTGGATGGTTGAATAAGACCTGCGGGCTGTGTGAAAAGAGGTGAAATCTATTGTACTACAACGAAAACGAATATTTGCGGATTGCCCTTGAAAGTGGTATGATAGATGAAGCCACACTACAGGCACAGATTGAGATGGCAGAAAGAAAAAGATATCTTGAAGGTCATAACATCTGGCAGGGAAAAAATGGTTCATGGTATACTAAGTTGATGAAAGATGGCGTTAAAACGCTCATCAGGAAATCTACGAAGGAGGCGGTAGAAAAAGAAATCATACGGCACGAAAGAGAATTGGAAGAAAGGCCTACAGTAAAAGATGTATTCTATATGTACCTTCAACAGAAACTCAGGTATGGCGAGATTACACAGGGAACATATGACCGCTATGAAGAAGATTATAACAGGTATATAAAGGATAAGTATATTGAGAAAATGGTCTTCTCTACAATTACAGAAGAGATACTGGAGGATTTCATCAAGACAACAATTTCCGAGAAAAAGCTTACATCAAAAGGATATGCGAACCTGCGAACAATTATTCGGGGTATGCTGTTATTTGCAAAAGGGAAATATACAAACATAAGTGCAAAGGTCTTTTTTGGAGATATACAGTTTTCCAAAAATACATTCCGACATAAGGTTATTGTAAAAGAAGACCAGGTTTTTTCTGAAGAAGAGGCGATACTGATAACGGACTACATAAAGCAGCATCCCAGCCTCATAAATCTTCTTATACTGCTTGCCTTTCAGACCGGCATGAGAGTCGGAGAGTTGGTAGCACTGAAAAAGACAGATATAAGCAGAGAAAATGACATGATAATGATTCATGTACGCAGGACCGAAGTGAGGGAAAAAGTTGATGGCAAGATGAAATGTCTTGTAAGAGAGTATCCGAAAACAAGTGCCGGTGATCGTTATGTGTTCGTTGCGGAGAGCGCGAACTGGACATTAGAACAAATTCTTTCGATTTCTCAGGGAAAAGAGTTTATGTTTGAGAATAAAACAAAAAGATATAATATCGTTTCGGCTGATCATGCGTTACGCAGGATTTGCAACAAACTTGGCATCAAGGAACGGTCAATGCATAAGATCCGTAAAACGTATGGTACGACACTGATAGATGCCGGAGTGGATGAAGCGGTAATCATTGAACAGATGGGACATTCAGACATACATTGTACCAAGCAGTATTATTATTTCTCAAACAAGAAACGTGAAAAGAAGGCTAAGCAGATATCAGAAGCAATGCATTACTAAAATGTAACCCCATGTAACCCCTCCCAGGGGTGAAAAAAGTCAGTAAAATCAATGGGGTTGAGGGTTTTCAACGGGGTTCGACTCCCGTATCCTGCTGCAAGAAAAAAACCTCACTATGTGAGGTTTTTTTCTTGCAGCAGGATTGTCAATGGGGACGGTTCTTTTTGACAACCTTAATCATTCTTTTCTTTGTTCACCCTTCCAAATACGATATCATACCCGCCGTTCCCATAGGCCAGAGAACGGTTCACGCGGCTGATGGTAGCGGTGGAGGCACCGGTTTTTTCGGCAATATCGATATAAGTCTTTTTATCTACAAGCATTTTGGCCACTTCCAGGCGCTGCGCCAATGACAGGATCTCGTTCACCGTGCAGATATCTTCGAAGAATGTATGGCATTCTCCGACATCTTTTAAGGTCAGAATCGATTGGAACAGATAATCCACGGATTCGGATTGTAATTCTTTGATCATTTTGCCACCTCCGAAATCAAAATGCGCTTTTTTGCTTTACAGTGCTAAATTATTGTTCATTATAGCACAGTTTTTGCGATATCGTCAATAATCATAAGGTTTCTGTAATGAAATGCTTGTCAGTGATGCGTTATGATTGTATGATGAAAGCATATTCGAAAGTGACGGAAAGAGGTATTGAAATTCATAAGGGGAGAAAGAATGAGAAAACTGAGAAGATTGTCGATGCTTATGACCACTTTATTTGTAATGAGTTTATTGTCAGTGCAAAAAACACAGGCTGAGGAACCGGAATACATTGGTCCTATTGATATTCCGTCGATCACAAGTTACGTGGAACGTGACGGCTGGAGTTATGACCCGGAAACCAAGACCCTGACGCTGGCCGGTGTCAATATTGATGCCTGGACAAAGTATTATTCCTATACGGAAAATCCTTCTCATGAGAAAGCAAGGGCGGGCGACATGTTTGAACTACAGCCGGGAACAACGGTTATTGTCAAGGAGGGAACTGTAAATAATCTGGTCGCAAAATATGGCGGAGATACATTTGTCTGCCGTTCGGAAGGAGATCCGATCACCATAAAAGGCGGCGGTACCTTAAATCTGCAAAATGATGAGATCGCGATTTATTCCCAAGTCGATATGAATTTTGAAAATGTCACCATCAATATGACGGAGGCTGATATTTTTGCCATGCTTTATCCGGGGGCAAATAAAGTGAACAAGGATCTGGTGCTGACATTTGATCACTGTCATCTTAATATCGATAACTGTACCGGTGGAATTTTTAACTATGGGACCTGCGGAAGGGGGTCGGAAATAAATGCAGCACTGAATTCTATGGCAGAGAACGATATGAAAACCGCATCGCTTGTGATCAGAGACAGTTATGTGAAGATGAAGGTTAAACTGGATGAAGGAAATGAGAGAAATCACAACGCTATCCTGGTCAGAAACGGATTTTTGGAGATTGAAAACTCAACGCTGGACTTAAACTCCTATCATGAGGCTATTGGTGTGTGGAAGACATATAAGACAGGTGATGCGGAGGAAAACCTGATCAGGCTCAAGGATGTGAAACTGCCGGAGGGCGTAGAGATCTCATCGGATGTGATCACGGCGGAAAAAGCGTTTATCAAAGCGGAAACCTTCGTTGCCAAGGGTGAGAAACTGAAACTTAGTTTTGATAAAAAGGGAGGTTTTGATATGGGTGCTGGGGCACTTTTTAACAATGGCAAAAAAGCCCTTACCATGACATGGCTCCGTGATCCTTTTGAAGTAAAAAAGGAGGATCCGAAAGAAGATCCAAAGGAAGAGAAAAAAGAAGAGCCGAAAGAAGAGAAAAAGGAAGATCCAAAAGAAGAGCAGCCGCAAAATCCCCCATCCGATACGGATAAAGAGACGGCTATTTCCATAGAGGAAATGACCAATACCATCCTGACTGCGGATACGGATAAAGATGATATCAAAGGCAGCAGATTCAGCGCGCTTTGCCTGAAAGCCAAAGGCGGAAAAAAGAAGATCACCCTGACCTGGAAAAAAGTAAAAGATGCGGATGGCTATATCATCTTTGGGAGCAAGTGCGGTAAGAAGATGAAGCAGATCGCAAAAGTGACCGGAAATAAGTATGTTGCCAAAAAACTGAAAAAGGGGACCTATTACAAATATACTGTGCTTGCCGTGAAGGGACAGGAAGTTTTGGAAACGGCAAAGACGGTCCACTGCATCACGGAAGGCGGTAAGAAGGGCAATCCCCTGAAACTTAGTTGTAAAAAGAGCAAATTTTCCATAAAGAAAGGAAAAACTGCCAAGATCAAAGCGTCAGTAAAGACTAAAAAGAAGGTAAACTATCATACAGCTAAGTTTCGGTACGAGTCATCCGATGTAAGCATTGCTACAGTCACAAAAAAAGGAAAGGTAAAGGCGGTAGCCGCCGGTAGCTGCAATATCTATGTCTACGCGCAGAACGGACTCTTTAAAAAAGTAAAGATAACAGTGAAATAAAACGAACCGATGTGAATCATGTCACGTTTTTTGTCATGTTTTTGTTAAGTTCTTCTATTGACGGCGGGATAGTCAAATGTGTATAATTGTACATATTTTAATGCGATATGTTAGTGCGTTTGTGAAAAGTGCACAAAACAACATGCAAAGGAGGATGTTTGTGATGGGGAAAGGAAAGAGCTTTAAAAGAGTGATCGCTTTTTTGCTGTCGCTGGCCATGGTGCTGACTCTTGGTGACTATGGTCTGATGAGACCGGTGACGGCGAAGGCAGACGGCGAAAAAGAACTGAGAATGAGTACCTGGGTAAACTGGTGGACAGAGCCTCAGTGGGATGAGGAACGGCAGGAGGATGTGTGGCACTTCAGAGAGGAACCTCAGGTTGCCGAGGGAATGGAAGGTGATGAAAACCATCAGTCATACTACGGCTATAATACGATCCTGTGCTGGGGTGAAAAAAAGGTTGCCTTTTCGATATTTGACGGAGAAGGAAGGCATTCTCTTTCTGAGAATGCTGTGCTGAGCTTATATCAGGCAAATGATGATTTTGAGATCGTAAGACCGGCAGATACGGGAGAGGGCGAACGGGATACGAAGCTGGTAGTACCGCCTGAAGAATTCGGACTGGTAGAGGATTACGACGGTTCTGAATCGGATACTTATGGAACCTGTTACATTGCTGAGCCCGGAAACTATGTGATCGCATCAGATGATATGGCAGTGAAAGTTGAAGCTGTAGAGCCGATTGCCGGTTTTACAACGGCCTTTGATAGTTTTAGCAGGGAGTCCTACGTTCCGAATTATCGTGATCATGCGATCTCAAAGGAAAATCCGGTTTATTTCCTGTATAAAACGGAACTCGTTGACGGAATAGAGAAAGACCGCAACGGGAAAGCAAAGATCACTTATTATGTATGGAACGATGATGAGGAGGTGGAGTATTATAATTCACCGAATGGGATCAAGGTTGAAGAACTGACGGATGGGCTTCCGGAAGGATATGGCGGATATAAATTCTATATAGATGGGGCGGAAATAGAACGCTTCGATGAAAAACTCAGGTTCAATCTGGATTTTGCAGATGGCGTGAATCCGGATGAACTGCCTGCCCAGGAACGTGATTATGAGATACGTCTTCAATATGAGCCGGATCAGTATTTCGGTCTGGTATGGGCACAGTTTGACTGGGAAGGTGAAGACAGCAAAGGCGATCTGTTCTATAAGAGGGAAGATCGGTTTGAGACAAATGCCGGTATGCATATCTGGCAGGGGTTTACGATCGGTCTGTCACTGATCGATAATATTGCCGAAGAGAAGACCGCATATAAAGGTGCACTGGCGCTGACAAAAGCTGAGTGGAAAGACGGAAAATGGTCTGATACCGGTGTATCGGCAGAAGGATGTGCTGATTTTACCTTGGTGGGCACAGAAGATGAAGATGGAAGAGAAACGCTGGAAGGATACGAGGATACGGCGTTTTACGATGTTGTGTTCCATGAACTCGGATGCTATTGCCTGACTGCAAAAGATGCAAAAAAGGGAAATACCAAGATCTACTTTGATGCGCATAGCAGTGCCGCAGAATTCTTTTCAGGACCGGAATTCAGTGAAGAATATTTTATTCCTGATTATGAACGGGCTGATCTGAGTCCTGATGACAGCCTCTATTTTATCATGAATAAAAAATGGGGAGACGAAAACTTCTCTTTTATCGGTTTTGCAAGATATTCTGAAGAGCTTGATGAAGATGTCGTTTTCAAGATGACGGATTCGGATGCAGATAAGAAAATCAAGGAGGCATATCCCTATCTGAAATACGAGATCCTGAAAGATGACAAGGATCAGGTGGTTATTAAACTGAACGGAAACGGAAATAATGCATGGGAATGGTATGATGATGTTAAATTTGCCATTAAAGAGTCTCATTGGCAATTTCCTGAAATCTGGAGATTGGATGTCTTGTATCCGATTTCCGGTCTGAATATCCGAAGAGACGGCGATGAAGGGGGTCCCTCTAAGGAAATGGAGACCTGGGCCTGGGAGGGGTACGAGAATTTCCGTCTCTATAAAGGGCAGGAAGAATTTACAGGTGTTGTTGACATCGAATATAAAGGAGAAACAAAGCCTTATTTTGTGGAAAATGGAAATTGTAGTGTCTGTCTTGACCAGGTTGGTGACTGCATTATCAAGGAACGAAACAGTAATGATAAAGGCGCCATCGTGCATGTAGTTCCGAGAGCCATTGATTTTTATGCTGCCAAGGACCTTAATACAAGGCTCTTTGACTGCCAATATGCTGCCCCGGGACAGGACATCAAGGTTTATGTATATGTAAATAGTATGAATACAGCCTATGTATTAACCTATAACGCTGCGGATGTCGAAGATCCGGATTATGACCCGGATAAAGTAGAAGATGAATATGAAGAGCGTCCGTTTAAGTTTGGAGACATTCAGGCAAGCGGCATGATCGATACCGACGACGGTGAAAAAAATGTAGACTTGAAGATCCCGACCCCTGAGGTTACTAAGGTTGATACAGATGGAATGAATGGCGAGTGGAGAGTATATACATTCCCCGGCGTTTACAATGATGAAGGGACTGACTGTACATTTACCAGCCTCGATTTCCGTTTACGTGCCGATGTTGAAGGAGATAAAACAGGTGATCGCCATGAGTGGAAGGATCTGCATTATGATATTGTTACCAATACCCGGTATATGCTTCAGATAATGGAAGCCTCTTCCTATGATTACAGACCGGGACAATATATGGATTACCTGAATATGGATCTTTATCCCTTTGGTGCAACGGTCAAGTTTAAGCCGATTTGTATCGAGAGCGAAGGCACTGCTTTATATGAGGATTTGATCAAGGATTTTGATCCGAAGAGGCTTTCCATCGGTCATTATGAAGGTGATAAGTTCATTACGGATGGCGTGAGTGTTTCGTATGATGCTGATAAGCAGCTCGTCACTGCCACCTTTATCCAGGAAGGTGAATTCGCTGTCAGATATCAGGTGAATGACAATGACATCGTAGATATTGGCTGGTTCAATACGCATTTACCTGATGTGGATTTCTATGAAACCGAGAAACGTCCGGATTGGTACGAAGATGTCCATATGTTCGTGGATCCCGTTAACGTTTATGAGAAAAAGGGCGTGGAGAATTCTACTTTCTATCTTCTCTGGAGAACCTGGGACGCGCAAAGGCAGGAAGAAGTAGAAGAAGTGACCCGATCCCACGAGAAGATGTCTCCGGACTATGCCAAGCTTTTGCTGGAATATAATACATTTGATTATGATGTAGAGAATAAACGAACACCGGGTGATTTCGTACGAGAGTATCTGACCTGCATCGATCCGTCTACATTCAAATATGAGATCAGAACAGAAGATGACGAACTCATAGATCAGGATGATCTGGCAAAATATGTTACGATCACGGATGTGGAAAAAGATGGCTATATCCTGGGCAAGAAGATCGTTGTTTCCGATCAGGTGAAAGAGAACATTCTGATCGTAACTTACGCCGGATTCTTCGGAGCGAAAGTATTCGATGATTATGTTGTATTTAATGATCAAGGATACGTAGAATGGGATGAAGAACGTGATTGTCCGTATTATACAGATTATGCGGTTAGTCATCTGAATGATCGAGCGATGCAGCTACTCAAAGACCATTGCTGGACGGCAAATGATACCAGAGAGCTTACTTATCGGGCGGATTATTATCCGATCAATGCGCTGCGGGTTGATAAAGCGCCCGCCAAAGATACTTATACTGCAGGCGATACGCTGGATCTGACAGGACTTGCAGTGAGCGGCATTTATGCAAACGATACGTCATACGCATTGTCAAAGGCTGATTATACCGTAAACCTGACCGGAGCACTGAAGACTTCGGATAAAGAGGTTGTGATCGCCTTCAAGGATAACCCGTCAGTGAAGTGTAAATTTAACATCACTGTAAAGGAAGCTGCAGCTCCGACACCTGCTCCGGGATCAGGAGATCAAAACCAGACAGATCAGGGTCAGGGGCAGAAGCAGGAAGATAAGCCCGCTCCGAAGGTTGGTGAGTCCTATACCGCAGCGGATGGCAGCACCTACAGCATTACTGCAGTAGCAGCTGACGGCACGGTGAAGGTAGAGTATAAGCCTTCAGCAGCTGCAAAGAAAGCAAAAACAGTTAAGATTGATGCAACTGTAACGATCAACGGCCAGACCTATCCGGTAACCGCCATTGCAGCCAATGCATTCAAGGGTGATACCAAACTGAAGACCGTTGTATTCCCGAACACCATCACAGAGATTGGGGCCAATGCCTTCTCGGGCTGCAAGAACCTGACGAAGGCGGATCTGTCCAAGACCAAGGTGGAGAAGATCGGTAAGAATGCATTTGCAAATACGAAGATCACCAAGGCAACGCTGCCGGATACCTGTAAGGTGATCGGTGTCGGAGCATTCCTGAATTGTTCGAAACTGAAAACGGTAGTATTTGGCAAGGGCCTTACCAAAGTGGAAAAGAATGCACTTAAAAAATGCGGCAAACTGGGCAGTATCCAGTTCAAGGGAACGAAGGTTCCGAAAGCGAGTGCGATGAAGGGACTGAAGAACCTGTCCAAGAAGGTGAAGGTGAAGGTGCCTAAGAGCAAGAAGGCAGCTTGGAAGAAACTGATGAAACAACTTGGTTATAAGGGAACTGTAAAAAGCTAACGCCACAAACGCCATGTGAGCATTCACAGGCAAGAATCATACGATTTCAATGCAATCGAGTAGGGGATCCTTTCCTCTACTCGATTGTTGTAAAATGCGTGGTTTTATGGTATTATATGTGGAGTGTAAAGAGTGGATATTCTTTTAAAGTGTCAAAAACCAAAGCGAGTATTTACATTTGTATCTGAAGGATAAAAGCGGCGTTGAATATGGCCCGTATCTGATCGTAATTGAAGCACACGGATGAATAAAGGGGAAAAGGAATGGCAGGCAGGCTGACTTTTATCGGCGGGATCCATCCCTATGATGGTAAGGATCTTTCCAAGGATAAGCCGATCACGGATATTTTGCCAAAGGGGGATATGGTTTATCCACTATCCCAGCATATTGGCGCTCCGGCAAAGGCAGTAGTCAAAAAAGGGGACGCGGTATTGACCGGACAGTTGATCGCTGAAGCGGGCGGTTTTGTTTCTGCGCCCATTTATTCGACAGTATCCGGCACGGTAAAGGCCATCGAGCCGCGTCGCGTAGTGACCGGAGATATGGTGATGTCAATCGTCATCGAAAATGACGGTCAATATGATGAAGTGGAATATGATACCCCGAAGCCCCTTGAGGAGCATACCAAAGAAGAGATCATTGCAAAGATCCAAAAGGCAGGCGTTGTGGGCATGGGGGGCGCCGGTTTTCCGACGCATGTCAAACTCTCGCCCAAAGAGCCGGACAAAATCGATTATGTGATCGCCAACTGTGCGGAGTGCGAACCCTATCTGACAAGTGATTACAGGAGGATGATCGAAGAACCGGAAAAGCTGGTGCAGGGATTGAAGTGCTCGCTGGCATTGTTTGATCATGCGGAAGGGATCCTGGCAGTTGAGGATAATAAGCCGGACTGCATTGAGATACTAAAAGATCTTGTAAAGAATGAAGACCGGATCAAAGTCAAAGCATTGAAGACAAAGTATCCCCAAGGGGCAGAGAGGCAGCTGATCTATGCCGCAACAGGAAGAGCCATCAATTCTTCCATGCTGCCGGCGGATGCAGGCTGCGTTGTCAACAATGTGGACACGGTCTGTGCTATCTATTCGGCGGTTATGGAGAATAAGCCGCTGATGTACCGGATCGTGACGGTGACCGGCGATGCCATCGCAGATCCCCGTAATTTCAGGGTGCGGATCGGCACCAATTATCATGAACTGATCGAAGAAGCAGGCGGCTTCAAAACAGAGCCGGCCAAGATCGTATCCGGTGGTCCTATGATGGGCTTTGCTCTGTTCGGACTGGATGTACCGACAACAAAAACCGCATCGGCACTGCTTTGCATGACAAAAGATGAAGTGGCTGAGTTTGAACCCACGGCCTGCATTAACTGCGGCAGATGTGCGGAAGTTTGTCCCGGAAGACTAATCCCTTCCCGTATGGCAGACTTGGCGGAGCATGGCGATATGGAAACCTTTGTTGCGCTGGACGGGCTGGAATGCTGCGAGTGCGGCTGCTGTTCCTTTGTATGTCCCGCAAGGAGGCAGCTGACACAGGAGATCAAGACCATGCGAAAGCTTGCTTTGGCAGCAAGAAGGAAATAAAATCTATCGAAATAATAACATTCAAAAGACCGGATTTACAGAAGATTAAAAGATAAAGGAAATTGATTCATGGAAACCAAGGCAAAAGTGTCTTCAAACCCACACGTCAGGGCGAGGGTAACGACGAGCATGATCATGCTGGCCGTGATCCTGGCGTTAATGCCTGCGACAATCTACGGCATATATCATTTCGGCATGCATGCGCTGATGCTGATCCTGGTGACAATAGCCAGCGCAGTCGCTTCGGAATTCTTATTTGAACTGATCTGTCATAAAAAATCCACAATAGGTGATTTTTCGGCTGTCGTGACCGGACTTCTTCTGGCACTGAATCTGCCGCCAAGCGCACCATGGTGGATCGGTGTGATCGGCGGTTTCTTTGCCATCGTTGTAGTAAAGCAGCTGTTTGGCGGTCTCGGGCAGAATTTCATGAACCCCGCACTCGGAGCGAGGTGTTTTCTGGTGCTTTCTTTTACCAGGATCATGACGGATTTCCATACCGATACCTTTACGGGAGCTACGCCTCTGGCCGCATTGAAGGCCGGAGAACATCCGGATATCTATCAGATGGTGATGGGAAACACCCCCGGATGTATCGGAGAGACCAGCATGATCGCACTGGTGGCGGGTGCCTGCTTTTTGATCATGCTCGGCGTGATCGATCTGCGGATACCGGGCACTTACATTGCAACACTGGTGATCTTTCTTCTGCTGTTTTCAGGCAGAGGGTTTGACTATGAGTATATTGCGGGAAATCTGGCCGGCGGCGGTTTGATGATTGGTGCATTTTTCATGGCAACGGATTATGTGACAAGGCCGATCACGAAACGGGGACAATACCTTTTCGGTATTTTGCTTGGTTTGCTGACCGGGATCTTCAGGGTGTTCGGATCAGGCGCAGAGGGCGTTTCCTATGCGATCATTTTGGGAAACCTGTGTGTGCCGCTGATCGAAAAGATCTCCTGGCCGAAACCTTTCGGAAGAGGAGGTGAGCGGACATGAAAGGAATGCTTAAGGATGCGGCGATCCTGTTTGTGATCACGCTCATCAGCGGACTCGTGCTTGGATTTGTCTATGATCTGACCAAGGAACCCATAGCAGCCCAGGAAGCGCAGAAAACACAGGCGGCTTACAGGGAAGTATTGCCCGATGCGGCAGATTTTGAAGTGATCTATGATACTGCGGATGGCGGAAACGGCAGCGTGACAAAGGAACAGATCGACGGTGTTATCTCCGGGACCGGCGCGGATGCGGATATCGAGGGGATCGTTGCGGCAAAAGATGCCGCGGGGACGGTCATCGGTTATGTCTTAACAGTGACGGATCATGAAGGATATGGCGGTGATATCACCTTTGCCATGGGTATCAAAAATGCGGATCAGACGTTAAACGGCGCATCGATCCTTTCCATCTCGGAGACAGCAGGTCTCGGTATGCGGGCGGGAGAAGTGATCGTGCCGCAGCTTCCGGGAAAGGATATGAAGGAAGATGTCACATTTACCAAGGCGGGAGATGCGCAGGGGAATCAGATCGATGCCATTTCCGGTGCGACGGTGACAACGACTGCGTTTGTGAACGGACTGAATGCAGGACGCGCGGTGTATGCGCAGGTGCTTGTACAATAAAAGTTTGAGGATAGGATATGTCGGAAGAAACCATGACAAATGCCCCGGAAGATGTGGGCGGAAAGAAAGAAATGCCGGTGGCGCTTGAGCGGCTCTGGAACGGACTGGCGAAGGAAAATCCCACTTTTGTGCTGACGCTGGGTATGTGCCCGACGCTGGCGGTGACCACATCGGCGATCAACGGTCTTGGAATGGGACTGACCACAACGGTGGTGCTGGCGCTTTCCAATGTCTTTATTTCCATGCTGAGAAAAGTGATCCCGGATAAGGTGCGTATCCCTGCATTTATCGTGATCATCGCATCTTTTGTAACGGTGATGGAGCTGCTTTTGGAAGGATATCTGCCATCGCTTTATGATTCGCTTGGCATTTACATCCCGCTGATCGTGGTCAACTGTATCATCCTCGGCCGGGCGGAAGCGTATGCGTCCAAGAATCCCGTGATCCCGTCCTTCTTTGACGGTCTGGGTATGGGACTCGGATTTACCTTTGCACTGACCTGTATCGGTCTGGTACGTGAGATCCTCGGATCCGGCAAGGCCTTTGGGTTTATGATCATGCCGCAGTCTTTTGTGCCTGTTTCCATTTTCGTCATGGCACCGGGCGCATTCTTCGTGCTTGCTCTTTTGACTGCCATTCAGAATCAGATCAAGTTAAAGGGTGAAGCAAAAGGAAAAGACATGAGCAGGATCGGCTCCGGCTCCTGCATGGGAAGCGGCTGTGCATCCTGCGGGATCGAAGGCTGTGAGAGCAGAAAATTCTATGACGTGAAGGCTGCCGGACGGACGAAACAGCTGGAGGGGGAAGAGAAACAGGCTGCGTCAGATGCGAAGAAAAGCGAAGAGAAAGAATCTGATGAGAAGTCCCGGAAGAAATCCGGCAAAGATGGGCAGAAAGGAGGAGATGACGAATGAAAACACTGATCCTGATCGCCATCGGCTCCGCGCTTGTCAATAATGTGGTCCTTTCCCAGTTTTTGGGTCTGTGTCCCTTCCTCGGCGTATCGAAGAAAGTAAAGACTGCAAGCGGCATGGGTACGGCGGTTATTTTTGTCATTACCATTGCATCCCTTGTTGCCGCGCTGATCTATCGGTTCATCTTAACGCCGCTGGATCTCGGGTATCTTCGGACCATCGTCTTTATCCTGGTCATTGCGGCGCTGGTGCAGTTTGTAGAGATGTTCTTAAAGAAGTTTATCAAGAGCCTGTATGAATCCCTGGG
>JAEEKC010000363.1 GCA_016282215.1 Lachnospiraceae bacterium | reverse complement strand
TAAAACGCCTCCTTGTATGTACGTTTCGATGTTATGTGCGCCCCTCATCCGTCTGCTTCGCAGCCACCTTCCCCCCAGGGGGAAGGCATTATAATTTCCCTCTTCCAATTTATTATTTGTATTTCGCTTCGGTTTTTCATATCGGGCTTTACACTACCTTTCATTGCAATACCAGTGTTCATTAATTCATCGTTAAGCAGTTCCGCATTCTCATATCGGTCTTCACACTACACGCTCAACCAGGGGCTTGCTGCTGTTGTCAGGGTTTCTGCGCATCCCCACCGTCGTATGTATGATCAGTCTATCGAAGATGATGAGCATGCTCGGCAGCACCAAAAGCACGGTCAGCATGCTGATGATGGCGCCTCTGGCCATCAGGGTGCAAAGCTGCGAGATCATATCAATATTGGAATACAATCCGACGCCGATGGTGGCGGCAAAAAAGCTCATGGCACTGACAAATACCGATTGCACGGATGCCTCATGTGCCAGGCGGACTGCGGTCATCTTATCCTGCCCTGCTATCCTCTCCACCTTATAGCGGTTTGTCATCAAAATCGCATAATCCACGGTAGATCCGAGCTGGATCGTACCGATGACGATGGATGCCACAAAGGGCAGCGTCGAGCCGGTGTAATACGGGATCCCCATGTTCACGAAGATCGCAAACTCGATAGTAGTGACCAGGATCACCGGCAGTGAAATCGACTGGAATACGAAGAAGATGATGACAAAGATCACACCGATGGAAACCGCCGAAACCGTGGCAAAATCCTTATCCGTGATCTTGATCAGATCCCGCGTACAGGGTGCCTCGCCGATCAGCAGACCGCTTTGGTCGTACTGTTTGATCACATCCTCAATGGCATCGCACTGGGCGTTTACCTCATTCGAAGCCACCTCGTATTCTGAGGTGATCATCCAAAGTTCCCGGCCGCCGCTTCGAAGTTCATCCTTCAGCGCCTGCGGAATCATCTCATCCGGAATAGCCGGTCCTACCAGTGAATCAATGCCCAGCACAGCTTTGACCCCGTCGATCTTCTCGATCTTTTCTGCCATCTCCATCTTCTGCTTTTTCGGCAGCGCGTCGTCCAACAGGATCAGGTGCATGGTGTTCATGGAAAAATGCTCGCCCAGCGCTTCGTTTGCCTGAATACTCGGCAGATCCTCCGGCAGGGACGCGTCCAGTTTGTAGTAAACGCCGGTTCCCTTATAGCCGATCACCGCCGGGATCCAAAGCAGGACAAAAACGAGAGCAATGAGTTTATAATGCTTTGTCACAAAACCCGAGATCCGAAATTGCGGGATCATCGGCTTATGTTTCGTCTTTTCGATCACCTTGTCAAATACCAGGATCATGGAAGGCAGCACCGTGATGCAGCACAGCACGCCGATGAGCACGCCCTTCGCCATCACGATCCCGAGATCCAGGCCCAATGTAAAACTCATAAAGCAAAGTGCAATAAACCCTGCAACCGTGGTAACCGATGAACCGATAACGGAAGTGAAGGTTGCGTGGATTGCTTCCGCCATGGCCTCTTTTTTATCGGAAAACCGCTCCTGCATCTCCTCGTAGCTGTGCCAGAGGAAAATGGAATAATCCATGGTCACACCGAGTTGCAGCACCGCTGCCAGAGCCTTTGTGATATAGGAGATCTCCCCCAAAAATACGTTGGAACCGAGGTTATAAATGATCGCCATGCCGATGGAAAGCAGGAAAAACAGCGGGATCATAAAGCTGTCCATGGTCAGTGACAGGACAATGGCGGAAAGCACAACCGCGATCAGCACATAGACCGGGGTTTCCTGATCCGACAGATCCTTGGTGTCCGTTACGATGGCGCTCATGCCGCTGATAAAGCACTGCCCTGCCGTGCGGCTTCGGATCTCACGGATCGCATCCATGGTGGCATCTTCGCTGGTACCTGTATCGAACAGGACGATCATCATGGTCGCATCGCCGTTTGCGAATGCTTTTTGCAGTCTGTCCGGCAGCATCTCTGTCGGGATAGAGATATCTGCGAAACTGTCATACCAGAGTACTTTTTTGACATGCTCCACATCCTCCACTTTTTCTTTCAGTTTCGAAACATCCTTAAACGGCAGGCCTTCCACAACCACCATGGAAAAAGCCCCTGTCCCGAAATCCTCTTTCAGGATATCCTGCCCCACCATGGTATCGATGTCTTTTGGCAGATATGCCAGCACATCATAATTAATACGGGTTGAAAAATACCCGATCGCCGAGGGCACCAAAAGCGCCAGCGCTATGATCAGGATCAAAAATCTTGTCTTTACGATTCCTTTTGCGAGTTGTTTCATACGATCATCTCTTTCTGATTATTTGTGATTTATAGGCGACCAGTTTTCATATCGCACTTTACGTTACCAGTTATTTTTTCTGCATCCACGTGTTCTATGGCTTTCCCCTCGTTCACCACAGAGTATAGTCATTTGTCTCCAAAAAAGAAGACGCAATATGGAATGAATGTCGCAGAAATGTTGACATTCTCAAAAAAATGTCGCTTATGCATATACACTTTCGTTAAATTGCTCTCGTTTGGAATTGCAAAAAGGCGATTTTGTGGATAGAATCTGGCAAGTTTTTTAGAAAAAGGAAAGATAGTGGTTGTAAACAAGATATCCAAGTGATACAATAGTTGCAGAATGAAAAACCAAAACTGCTGAATTGATACGAAGGCAGTGTTATAGTCCGGTACAATACTCAATGCCGGAAAAACGATGATAAATTCAGATAGCAGGAGACAACCCCCATGTTATTAGATGAAATGAAACGACTGAAAGTGCAATATGGCTATTCCCACCAGACCATTGCCGACAAAAGCGGAGTACCTATCAGCACTGTCCAGAAGGTATTCGGTGATATCACTCATCCGAGGGAGCAGACATTAAAGAAACTGGCGAAGGCTTTTCTGCATACAGATGCAACTGAAGGATCTGATCGTCCTCCCATGCATGTAAACGAAGCCTCTCATTATATGGAAGGGTCATCAGCAGAGAAGATTCCGGACAAAACAGACGGCAGCTATACCTTGGATGATTACTACGCACTTCCTGATGATGTGCGGGTTGAACTCATTGACGGCATCTTTTACAACATGGCCTCTCCCCGGCTGGTTCATCAGGAAATCCTCGGCGATTTATTCATCCAACTTAAGTTATCCATCAAAAAGAACAAGGGTAATTGCAGAGTATATCAGTCACCCTGTGATGTTCAGCTTGACGGCGATAACAAAACCATGCTGCAGCCCGATCTGTTTATCATTTGCGATAAGGATCAGCAGGGCGATGGGAAAAGCATCATCGGTGCCCCTGCTTTTATCATCGAGATCCTCTCCCCCTCATCCCGCAGCCATGATATGGTGCTGAAGCTGAACAAGTACAAAAATGCCGGCGTCAGGGAATACTGGATCGTGGATCCCAAGTATCGTAAGGTTTACTGCTATGATTTTACGGACGACTTGCAGCTTTGCACCTACACCTTCCATGACCGGATCCCGGTCACGATTTATGACGGACAGATCACCATCGATTTTCAGGAGATCTACGATGAGCTGGTAACAGCGTTTGGAGAAGATTTCTGAAGCCTTCCTGGTTTTGTTTATTTTTTCAAATCGTCCCCCACATAAAAAACCCGAATCGTTCAGATCCGGGTTTTTGTTTTCATATCAGTTTTTACGATTTCTCTCAGCCTTCTGTCTTCTTGGACGGAGCTTTTTTCTTCGGAAGGGTCACCTTGTCAAGATGCCAGATCTCATCCACATACTGCTGGATGGTACGGTCGGAGGTGAACTTGCCGCTGTGTGCGATGTTCAGGATCGCAGATCTTGCCCAGCCTGACTCGTCTCTGTAAGCCTTCTCCACTTCCTTCTGTGCCCTTGCATAAGGCTTGAAATCCTTCAAAATGAAGTAGGTATCTGCCCTGGAGGTTGACAGGGTGTTCAGCAGTGAATTGTACAGGTCGCGGAAAAGTTCCGTATCTGCAGCATAGGTTCCGTTGATCAGCTGCATCAGGACTTTGCGGATATCCGGGTCGGAGTTAAAGATCTGCATAGGATCATATCCGCCGTTGTTCTCATAAGCGATAACCTTGTCAGAGGTCAGACCAAAGATAAAGGCATTGTCTTCGCCGACTTCTTCCACGATCTCCACATTCGCGCCATCCATGGTACCGAGGGTGATGGCACCGTTGAGCATGAACTTCATGTTACTGGTTCCGGATGCCTCCTTGGATGCCGTGGAAATCTGCTCGGATACATCCGCTGCCGCAAAAATCCACTCAGCAATGGATACTTTATAATCTTCAATGAATACAACCTTGATCTTGCCGTCGATGGAATCATCATTGTTGATCACATCTGCTACGGAGTTGATCAGTTTGATGGTCAGTTTTGCATTCTTATAACCGGCAGCTGCCTTGGCACCGAAGATAAAGGTACGGGGATAGAAATCCATTTCCGGATTTTCCTTCAGTTCATTGTACAGATACATGATGTGAAGGATGTTCATCAGCTGTCTCTTGTACTCATGCAGTCTCTTCACCTGTACATCAAAGATGGATCTCGGATCAACTTCGATACCGTTATGCTCCAAAATGTATTTAGCCAGGCGAACCTTGTTCTGATATTTGATATTCAAAAATTCATGCTGTGCTTTCTCGTCATCCGCATATACTGCCAGCTTCTTGATCTTCGGCAGATCAGTGATCCAGTCAGCGCCCACATGAGCGGTAACCCATTCTGCCAAAAGCGGATTGCCATGCAGCAGGAAACGTCTCTGGGTAATACCGTTTGTCTTGTTGTTGAACTTCTCCGGCATCATCTCGTAGAAGTCCTTCAGTTCCTGATTCTTCAAAATCTCGGTATGAAGCCTTGCCACACCGTTGACGGAATAGCCGGATGCGATAGCAAGGTGCGCCATCTTCACCTGTCCGTCATAAATGATCGCCATCTTGCGGATCTTTTCCTGATTGCCCGGATATCTTGCTTCGATCTCCAGAACAAAGCGGCGGTTGATCTCTTCCACGATCTGATAAATTCTCGGCAGCAGCCTTGAGAACAGTTCGATCGGCCATTTTTCAAGTGCTTCGGACATGATGGTGTGGTTGGTGTAAGCACAGGTCTTGGTGGTCACTGTCCACGCCTCATCCCAGGTCAGATAATACTCATCCATCAAAATACGCATCAGCTCTGCAATGGCTACCGTCGGATGGGTATCGTTGAGCTGGAAGGTTACTTTTTCATAGAATTTCTTGATATCGCTGTGGTTGCGCATGTACTTGGCAACCGCTTCCTGAACGGAGGCGGAGATGAAGAAGTACTGCTGTTTTAAGCGAAGCTCTTTTCCTGCATAATGATTGTCATTGGGATAAAGCACTTCGACGATGTTTCTTGCCAGATTTTCCTGTTCAACCGCTTTGTGATAATCACCCTTGTCAAAGGAATCGAGCTGGAAGCACTCAACCGGCTGTGCATCCCATACACGCAGGGTGTTCACAATGCCGTTGCCATAGCCGACGATGGGCATATCGTAAGGGATCGCCGTTACCGACTGATAACCTTCCTGACGGAAATGGCTGCGTCCGGTCTCATCCTGGAAAACGGAAACATAGCCGCCGAACTTTACTTCTTTTGCATATTCCGGACGACGCAGTTCCAGGGGATTACCGTCTACCAGCCAGTTATCGGGAACTTCTACCTGAAAACCGTCTACGATCTTCTGCTTGAACATACCATAGCGATAACGGATACCGCAGCCGTATGCCGCATAGCCGAGGGTTGCCAGGGAATCAAGGAAGCAGGCTGCCAGTCGGCCAAGACCGCCGTTACCGAGGGCTGCATCGGGCTCCTGATCCTCTACTGCGTTAATGTCCACGCCGAGTTCCTCAAGTGCTTCTTTTGCCTGCTCATAGGCCTGCATATTGATCAGGTCATTGCCAAGGGCACGGCCCATCAAAAACTCCATGGACAGATAGTACACTGTCTTGGGATCTTTTTTCTCATATTGTTTCTGGGTCTCCATCCAGTTTTCTACGATCTGGTCTTTTACCGCATAGGCAACCGCCTGGAAAATCTGCTGGGGACTGGCCTCTTCCATGGTCTTCCTGTAAAGCGTACGTACATTGTAAAGTACGCTGCGCTTAAAAAGTTCCTTGTCAAAGGTCGATGAAGTAGGAATCGTTGTTTTCTTTGCCGCCATAGGGTCCTCCTTGGAAATCAGCTTACAATTTCTTTTTTCTCAAAATATACATGTGTTTTTGAACAAACACCCACAACAGATTGTACCAAAAAAACACCGAAAACACAACATATACTTTATCGTTTTCGGTGTTTTCGGTGTTTTTTCTTTATTTACATCAGCTTTCCGGCTGCTTCCTGTGCGGGAAGAGTACGTTTGTAGACCTCAATATACTTGTCAAAACCGCGTACATCCGCCGGCGACGGCTCGATCACTTCGCCGCTGGCACCTGCAAAGACCTCTTTTTCCAGGTATTCGCCAAGGTCTCTGCCGTTTCCGCTCAGCATATAGTCTGCCAGGATCGCCATACCCCAGGGACCGCCCTCGCCTGCGGTTTCCATGACTGCAACCGGCGCATTCATCGCTGCAGCCAGCATTCTCTGGCCCACGCCTTTGGTCTTAAAGAATCCGCCGTGGCCGTAGAGCTTGTCAACCGTTGCGTTTTCTTCCTTGAGAAGGATATCGCAGCCGATCTTGAGCGTTGCCAGGGAAGCATACAGATGGGATCTCATAAAGTTAGCAAGGGTAAACTTTGCATCCGGCGTACGCAGGAACATAGGACGTCCCGATGCGATATTGGTGATGGCCTCTCCTGCGTGATAGTTGTAAGCCAGCAGACCGCCGCAGTCCGGATCGCCTTCCAGTGCCTTGTTGTACAGCATGCCGTAAAGCTCGCCGGGATCCATGTCTTTGCCGCAGCCTTTTGCAAATTCTCCGAACAGATTCACCCAGCCGTTCAAGTCCGTGGTTCCGTTATTGCAGTGTGCCATGGCAACCGCATCTCCCGAAGGGGTGGTGACCATATCCAGTTCTTCATGCACGGCCTTTAAGGATCTCTCCAGGACGACCATTGCAAAGAAGGAGGTTCCGGCGGAAACATTTCCGGTCCTGACTGCTACGGAATTGGTGGCTACCATGCCGGTTCCGGCGTCGCCTTCCGGCGGACAAAGGGGAATGCCTGCTTCCAGATTTCCGTCAGGATCCAGGAACGCCGCGCCTTCGGCGGTAAGTTGTCCTGCCTTGTCGCCTGCCAGAAGAACCTTCGGCAGAATATCTTCGAGTTTCCAGGGATAGCCTTCCCCCGCGATCAGAGCATCGAATTTTTCCATCATGCCCTTATGATAATTCTTCGTCACTTCGTC
>JAEEKC010000362.1 GCA_016282215.1 Lachnospiraceae bacterium | reverse complement strand
GATCCCTTTGAAGCAGATGAAAGAAACGGCGAAAGTGTTTATACCTGGGGACAGCAAAATCCGCAGCCTGGCATAACGGGGCAGGAGGACGCCGGGCAGACAAACGCAGGACAGAGTGTGGGACAGCCGGATGACCTGCAGGCAAGCTATACGCAGCAGCGCCGTATGCAGCAGGAGGCTCAGGGGGCCGGCGGATGGCAGCAGCAGAGCTCTCAGCAGGGCATGTACCAGCAGGCCGGATCCCGGCAGAGCTATGTCAGCCAGCCTGCCGCGAAGAAAAAGAAATCGGGCGGGGTCGGCAAATTCTTCGGGATCGTATTTTCGGGACTGCTATTTGGGTTTTGCGCCGGTGCAGTCATGATCGTACTGCTGCGTCTGTTTCCGGCCTCTTCCGCATCTGCGTCCAGAGAAGATCACCTGGTGAAAAAACCCGAGGTTGAAATAGAAAGGGCTGAGCCTGTTATACCGGACCAGTCGGATAAAAAACCTGAGGCGAAGGATAGCGAAGAGACAGACGGGGTCGTTGCTTCCGGCGATCAGGATGCTGACAAGGCTGACATGCAGGAAGGATCTCAGGCAGCTGCGACTGATGTGAAAAGCGGCAATGCGGATGTTTCCGATGGGATCACCGGTGAAAACCTTGCGGTGGTCACGGACGTGACAAAGGTAGTGGACGCGGTCATGCCTTCCGTTGTTTCCATATTCGGAACCTATGAAGTGACGGAAAACTATTGGGGATTTGAGATGCAGCGCAGGGAAGACGGCAGTGGCAGCGGCATCATTGTCGGGGAAAACGACGAAGAGCTGCTGGTAGTGACCAATAACCATGTGGTGGCAGATTCCACCTCACTTTCCGTACAGTTTATCGATAATGAAACTTACAGCGCAGTGGTCAAGGGAACCGATGCTGATGCGGACCTGGCTGTGATCGCTGTCAGGATGACGGAGCTTCGGGATGCGACCAAGGAAAAGATCCGGATCGCCACCCTGGGGGATTCCGATACATTGAAGGTAGGAGAGCCTGCCATCGCCATTGGAAATGCCCTGGGCTATGGACAAAGTGTGACCACCGGCGTGATCTCGGCAGTAAACCGTGCCTATTCCCAGGATGAAGACGGAGATTCTGCGATGCTGATCCAGACGGATGCGGCCATCAATCCCGGAAACAGCGGCGGCGCGCTTTTAAACATTTACGGGCAGGTCATCGGGATCAATTCCAACAAGATCGGCGGCATGGTCATCGAGGGCATGGGATATGCCATTCCCATTTCCACGGCCAAGCCGATCCTGGAAGAGCTGATGAATAAAAAGACAAGGATGCCCGTTGACGAGAATCAGAAGGGATACCTTGGGATTTCCGGCATCAATGTCACGGAGGATGTCAGGGACACCTACGGGCTGCCCATCGGCGTTTATATCGCCCAGGTATTTGACGGAACACCGGCGCAGCGCATCGGTCTGAAGAAGGGTGATATCATCACGGCCTTCGACGGAGAACCGGTCAAGACCATGGAAGAGCTGTCGAAGCTCTTGGATGCCACAAGTGCAGGAACGGAAGTCGAGCTTGTGGTGCAGGTACAGGTGGCGCCGGGATCATACTATGATGAGCAGGTCATGTATGTGACATTGGAGGCGCAAAGATAAGAGCGGATCAGACCGCTTTGGAGAACCAATATGGATCATTTGGATGAGAACAGGGATCAGGACGATCCGAAAAAAGATATATATGATTTCAGGGAAGTTACGGAAGATACGCAGCAAAAAAAACAACCGCCGGTAAACGCAGGCGGTGAAAACACGGAGCTGAATACTGAAGATGGATCGGACAACGCTCCGGCGAAAGAAGAAGGTGCGGCAGAGGGAAAAGACCTGTCCGGAGAAACCGCAGATCCGGATGATGAATACGAGAGCGTATGCTTTGCCTGCCGGAGGCCGGAACGGGTCACGGGAAAACAGTTCAAACTCCCCAACAATATCTGTGTCTGCAATGACTGTATGCACAAAACCATGGATATGGTCAGCCAGTTCGATTATCAGGGAATGCTCGATCCGTCCATGCGGGACAAAACGGCCGGCATGGATCTGTCAAAGCTGTCGCAGCAGTTTCCGAATATCAGTTTTGTAAATCTTGCAGACCTGCAGGGCAGCGGCGGGATCCCGAATAAGCAGAAACTGAAAAAGAAAAAGAAAAAAGAGAAGGGGCAGGAGCCGCTTTTGGATATCAAAAATATTCCGCCGCCCCATAAGATTAAGGCACAGCTCGATGACTTTGTGGTCGGACAGGAATATGCCAAAAAAGTCATTTCCGTTGCAGTGTATAATCATTACAAGCGGGTGGCAACCGATACCATGGAAGATATTGAGATCGAAAAATCCAATATCCTGATGATCGGACCCACCGGCTGCGGTAAGACATATCTGGTAAAAACCCTGGCAAGGCTTTTGGATGTTCCCCTGGCTATTGCGGATGCCACCTCTCTGACGGAAGCAGGCTATATCGGCGATGATATCGAAAGTGTTCTTTCAAAACTGTTGATGGCAGCGGAAAATGACGTGGATAAGGCAGAGATGGGTATCGTTTTCATAGATGAGATCGATAAGATTGCACGCAAGAAAGAAACCCACTCGAGAGATGTGTCCGGTGAGTCCGTGCAGCAGGGCATGCTGAAACTCTTAGAGGGTGCCGATATCGAGGTTCCCGTGGGGGCGGGCAGCAAAAATGCCATGGTCCCGCTGACCACCATCAATACAAGAAACATTTTGTTTATCTGCGGCGGTGCTTTTCCGGATCTTGATGAGATCGTTAAACAGCGTCTGCGCAAGACATCCGGTATCGGGTATGGTGCGCAGCTGAAGGATAGTTTTGATAAAGATAAAACCCTGATGAGCAAGGTGACGACGGAGGATCTTCGGAAATTCGGAATGATCCCGGAATTCCTCGGAAGACTGCCCATCATCTGCAGTCTGGATGCTCTTGACAGGGATATGTATGTACGGATCCTGAAAGAGCCGAAAAATGCAATCCTGAAGCAGTATCAAAAGCTCCTTGCACTGGATGAAGTGGACCTGGTTTTTGATGACAGTGCCATTGAAGCGATAGCGGATGAAGCCATGGAGCGGGATACCGGCGCCAGGGCGCTGAGGGCCATCATCGAGAATGTCATGCTCGATATCATGTATGAGATCCCGAAGGACAAAAATATCGGACGGGTGACCATCACAGGTGACTATTTAAAAGGCAGCGGCGGTCCGCTGATCGAGATCAGGACCGGAGAATCGACACAAATCATTTAGCAGCGGGCGTTTTATGAAACGAAGCATAACCCCATCTGAAAATCTGGTAAACAGGAAAGCCCCGGCGTTTATGGCCGGGATTTTCCTGTTTGTTTTATGTATCTGTATTCTGCTGTTTCATATACTTTATACCCCTATGGTAACGAAGGCCCCGGCGTTTTTCGATCTGATCATCGAGGCGACGGCCGAGAGCGGTTATCATAAAGCAGGAGAACTTGCGCTGTTCCGGCTGCTTGCGATCGCAGGATGTCTGCTCGTGGGAGGCGGCGTTTTTCTTGTCTGCCGGAAAACGGGAGGCGCTGCGCAGCTTTCAGAACACACTTCGGAAGAATCCGGTGTTGCAGATGGGCAGAAGGAAACGGGGGAGCTGTCCTTGGGCGGATGGCGGAAATTTCTTCCGCTCCTTTTGTTACTTCTGGCGCTGATCTATCTGGCGGTATCCGGTATCTTTTCCCTGCCGCTGTTTTTTATGGCGGGCTACACAGCGCTGATGCTTCCGTTGACGGAGCAAAAGGATTATCCCTATGTCTGTCTGTTGCCGCCCCTGAGCTACTATGGACTGCTCGGCATCCTGATGCTGCTTTGCTGCTTTTCGCAGCGTTTTGCACTGTCTCAGAATGCGTTGTATCTGCTGACAATGGTGATGACGGCTTTTTGCCTGATCATCAATCTGTTCATGAAGAAAAAAGAGAACGATCAGCAGCCATTGAAAAAGACTGTGTTTCGCAGGCTTCTGTTTGCTTTGCAGCTTCCCGTTCCGCTGCTGCTGACAATCTATTTCAGAGACGGTTACCTGTATGAAGGAGACGTGATCAGGGAACCTTACGCAGCAGGATACTATGTCCTGATCCTGCTGATACTCGCGGCGCTTTATGTCCGGCTCATTTTGTCATCTGTCAAAAAGCAGGCAGTTATTTCTGCGGTAACTCCTATAGTGCTTTTTGCCTACAGATCCTGGCAGGCCTGCCCGGCTTTTGCGCAGCCCGACCAGCATCATCACGGCGAGCAGCTCATCCCCTGGCAGCAGATCGTCACGCTGGGACAGCGTGCTTATGATGAATATACGCCGGTTTCCGGGCTGTTCCCCATGGTAAACGGTTTTATCCAGCATGTATTTTTGAAGGGAACCGTAGCGGATTATGCGCCCGCCCTGTCTCTGACGACGCTTTTGTTCGCGTTGCTGACTATGGCGCTTGTCTGCAGACATATAAAGCCTGAAAAGGCAATGCTGTTTGCGGCAGTTTTTTCTCTTCCTTCCTATAACAGACAATACATGGTGGCACCGCTCCTTCTGTTGTTTTTTGATCCGGCACTTTTGAAACGCAGGTCCGCCTGGCTGAAGGTCTGGCTGATGGGGTGTTTTCTCGGCGGGCTGTATTATCCGCTTTTCGGCGCCGCAGTCTGCACAGGCACGCTGCCACTGGCGATTTGTCAGGCAGTCAGTCTGTTTCGCGGCTTTGCTTTCGGCAGACAGGACATAGAAAAAAAGGGCGCCCGGGTGGTTAACATCCTGACCTGGCTGATCGTGCTGATCCCCATCGCGCTCTGCCTGCCACTTTTATACCGCATGGCGGTGCATACACTGACCTATTCTTCCCAGACCATATTAGCGGATGGGATTTCCTTAGCAGGCCAGACGCCGCCGGATACCTTCCTGCCTTATCTGGCCGGAACGGCTGCTGCAGGCCTGCGGGACAGTCTGTATCTGATCTTCCGCTTTTTCCTGCCGATGCTCTGGTTGTGGTTTGCAGCAGCCCTGATGGGAGGACAGATCGCTGGCGGAAATGTTTTGCGAAAACGGCATCCGGGCAGCGAGGCGAAAACGGATACAAAGGTCGGGACATCGAAAGCGGCAAATTGTGATCTGCAGGTGAAATTGCATTTTGCGTTCGCGCTCCTGACCACTTTGGCGGTTTCCTATACCTATACCCTGGTGCGGGCAGACAGACAGGTGATCCTGGCAAGGACGGCGCCGGTGCTGATCGCCGTGGGAGGCATGTTTGCGGGCGTCATGCTGCTCGAGCATTTTCTTTCGGAAAGATCCGCAAAGACGCTGCCGGCGGCAGGTTTGTTTATGCTTTGCATGAGTCTGATATTTCTGTGCTATGCCCATGTCAATGATATGAAAAATCCCTACCTTTGGACTTATCCCGACGGCAATGAGCAGCTGGTGGCATCGGACGCTTCCAGGCTGTTTACCCGGTATGAAGTACCGGAAACCTTTGTATTTATGGGAGAGATCCCGCTTTCAGACAACCGCATGCTGGGGAATGGTTTTATGGTAGAAGACCAGATCCCCTATCTGACACAGTACGACAGGGTAAAGAAGCGGATCGGGGGAACTTTCGGGGAGGAAGAAAGCGGCGTAAAAAGGGCGGATGATCAGACCTACATGGGTTATGACGGACAGGGTTTTTACTATTATATGGGGACGAAGGCCTGCGCAGCCGGGTATCTTCCCGTAGCAAGGAGCAGGCAGGCGCAGCAGAGGATCCTGGACGTGGCAATGGAAAAAAGGCCGGTGGTCTTTTCCCTGGACCCGCAAAAAAGCTTTTATATCTGGCGATGGCTTTTGTCAGAGGAAGCGGATTACCGTTATCTGGCAGAAGATGATGCCTATTATCCTGCGGAAATTTATGATAAGATGGCAGGGAATGATCCGGCACTTTCGAAAGAGGGGGACGATCCGGCGGAAACTGCTTCGGATATCGATTTTGAAAGGATCTGCCAAAGCTTCGGAGAAAGCGCAGAGCTTCTGCTGGCAAATCTGACGGACAAAGAGAATAAAGGTGCGGCCGCCTTTGCCGGCCTGCCTGATCTGTCATCTTTTGCAGGGCGGGATTTTGAACTGTTATATCTTGCTTTGGATATGGAAAAGACGGAAATAGCCCTTGGCAGCAGACCGGTAAAACTGACGGCTGTCTTTTCGGATATGCAGGGCGGGCATGGGCAGGTATCCTGCGACGTGGGAGGCGGAAAGCTGCTGCTGCCCTTGGGCATGCACCTTCGTTGGCAGACAGGGCAGATCCGGGAACTGTCCTTTATCCTGACAGATGAAAACGGAAAGACCCTTTCTCTGAAAGCAGGTGAGATGGAGCAGTATCTTTTGGCGGAGGGGTTGCAGAGTGGCCTGTATCGGATCAAAGATTAGGATGAATGCAACCATTTCGCGAAAACCGGTGTGTTTATAGTGAAAACAGGTATGGTAATCCGGAGCCGGGGAAATGATCGCTTGTTCAGAAAAGGATTGATAGGAAAACCCGGAACCGAAAAAATAATGAGGTAGTGTAAAGTCCGGTATGAAAACTCAGAACCAATAAACTACTAATAAATAAGGAGACAAAACCATGAAAGAAGTTGAAAATGAAGTTGTAAATGTTGCACCAAAAGATGCGTTTTATAATCAGCTCGGGGAAGTGAGCAAAAATATTACAAATGAGGTTGAAGAATTAGAGCAGGAGATCGGCGCAAAGCACTATGACAATGAGAACAGGGCGGTGCTGCAGGGACTTGATTATTATGAAAATCAGTTTGATTATCAAAAGGCAGCCAAACTTTACGTGCTGAAAACGGCCCGGCTTCCGCAAAAAGATATAGAAAAGGAAGGCGCCCCGGAGCAGATGGCGGCAGAAAACAATTACGATCTCGATCAATGGGAACGTGCCTTTCGCAAGGACTTAAACAAGAAGGCGGCCGAGTTGTCCCGGAGCGCTTATTTTCAGTATTTTGTGCGGGATTATCTGGTAAAAGGATCCGAGGCGGGACATCCGTTTTCGCCGGATGGATTTGCAAAAGCGTACGACGAATATGTGGAAAAGACAAAGGAGGCCACGAAAGAATGGACCGATCTCATTCCGGATATGGAGGAAGGAAATCTCAGTATCACACATGCGCAGGCTTTGGCCAGGCAGGCCATCCGGGAAGCAGAAAAGTATCGCCCGGATGAGAAAGTAAGCCCCACGAAGAATGTGAAAGAAGCGGTGGATTATATCATTGCGCAGTCGATCTGCACTGATGTAGCGGAGCATACCTTTTTCAAGGGGATACCATCGGGCAAAGAGAACTTAAGGAATCCCGAGAAAAATAAGTTTGAAGAAGTGACACTGTATAACCAGCATCAGCTCGCCCAGCGCGTTTTTTCCATGCGCAAACAGATCTTAGAAGATCCGGTTTTCCAAAGTACGATCACAGAAGGTCATGTGACGTTGAAGGATGTCAATAAGGCCTATCGGAAGAACTTAGGGCTTGAGACCAATAAAAAGATCCGGCAGGAGAAAAACAAGATCAGTAAGCTCGACAAACAGGGTAAAACTCAGCAGTATGAATCTTTCCTGCAGAAGAAGGATAATACATTTGACAAAGAGCAGATGGAACAGCTCAAGCAGCTGCACGATGAGCTGAAATCCCTGAACGAAGGAAAGGATCCTTCGGATCAGATGACAGCACTGATGAATGCGCTCGAGACTGTTGCGAATGGCAACAGGAGCGCGGTCGCAGCCGCTAACTTAAACAAGGCGGCCATGGATTATTATTCCGACAGACAGGGGATCTTCTTTTCGCCCTTTACGGATAAGGGAAAGGCAAGACTGGAAGCGTCGCAGAAACTCATTCGTATCACATCACCTGCCATCAAGAAACTCGATCAGGAATTTGCAGCCGAAAATAAGCAGGTGAAGGAGCAGGGCAAAAAGATGGCCGGACCGAAGTAAGACGCGGCGCAGAAAAAAGAATGCTTGCAAAACTCTTTTGTATCATGTAGAATTCTCTTTACGTAAAAAAGTTCAGCCAGACAGGAGAAGAAACGTGATAAACAGATTCTATAACGGGAAAACGATCAAAGCGCTGGTGTTGGCCGCAAGTTTGGCGGCAGCCGGCGCTGCCTTTACGGGCTGCGGGAAGCAGCCGGAAACCATCGATGCCGGGCAGGCGGCACAGCAGATCGAAGATGATGCGGCCGCGCAGAACGAACAGGCAGGCAGCGATGCGGCAGATGCGGATGGTGAAAGTGCAGACGCACAGACTTCGGATGCAAAGGATACAGCCGATGAGCCGGCAGAAGGTTCGAAGGACAGCGCCGGAGCACCGGGCTCAGAACTGACAGGCGGACAGCTTCCCATCGTGGGAATGGCCACCGGCCACGGCGGCATCGAGGATCAGTCCTTTAACCAGAGCGCCTGGGAAGGACTGCAGTGGTTTGCCGGCATGAGCGGCTGCAGGGTATTGTTCAAGGAATCCCTGCAGGAAACGGATCTGACCAATAATATTGCCGCACTTATAGATGAAGGCAGCAACCTGGTCTGGGCGACCGGTTATGAAAGCGGTCCGCAGATCCTTGAGGCGGCACAGAAATATACGACATCGTCGTTTGCCATCATCGATTATGCCTATGAAGATACGCCGGACAATCTGACCGGTGTGGTGTTCCGGGATCAGGAGCCCTCATTTTTGGTTGGTTACATTGCAGCGAACATGACCGAAACCGGAAAGGTGGGATTTGTCGGCGGAACGGAAAGTGATGTGATCCGGCAGTTCGAATACGGCTACCGGGCCGGTGTAGCCTACGGCGCGGCAAAGGCCGGGAAAGAAGTAAACGTCGAGTCCGCATACACCGGGAACTTCCAGGAAGTGGCAAAGGGACGGCAGACTGCCATGGATCTTTATGATGGCGGTTGCGATATCGTCTTTCATGCAGCAGGACAGGCCGGTGTCGGTGTGATCGATGCGGCCAAGCAGACCGGAAAGTATGTGATCGGCGTGGATAAGGACCAGGCTTTTTTGGCGCCTGACAATGTGCTGACCAGTGCCATGAAATATGTGAATATGGCGGTTAAGCAGCTGTCGGAGCAGTTTGTTGCGGGCAAAGCCATCGGCGGACAGAATGTCAGCCTCGGCCTTTCGGAAGATGCAGTGGGTATCAGTGAAAACCACAGCCTGTATCCGGACGAATTATATGACGAAACCATGGAGCTTGCAGAGCAGATCAAGGACGGAACACTGACCGTACCCGAAAACGAGGAAGAGCTTAGCGCCTTCCTGAAGGACAGTCTGCCGTAAGCGGATCGGGAGCCGGGCTGCCGGTACGATAGTTTACTAATAAATTCCAGTATAAATACCGATATGAAAATACCGGGACGATAATTACTAATAAATTCCAGTATAAATACCGATATGAAAATACCGGGGCGATAATTACTAATAAATTCCGGAGGAAATGATAACGTGAGAAGCAGTAAGCAGAAGATCAGCAGAAAAATAAGAAGAGGCCTGGCACTGGGCCTTATGTTGACAACAGTTTTGACGGCCCTGACAGGCTGTGGCAAAAAACAGACGGGCGGAGCGTCCGAGGCGGATCAGGTCCTGATGAATTCCACATACAGTATGACAGAGGAGCCTCCTGCCGGTGTCGAGGGAATGGTAAACTGTATTCGTATCTTACAGGACAGGTTGTACCTGATCTCCACGAAGAGCGTGGATACCACGGTTTACCCGGATGACTGGGAAGACGGCATGCCGCCGGCAGATGCCGAGCCGGATGCATTTTACAGTGTTGAACGCACCAGTGATAATTATATCTACGGCTATTCCATGACACTTGACGGATCGGATGTCAAAGAGATCTTCTCCCTGAAAAGACCGGATTCCGAAACCTGGGTGATGGATGATTCGGCCATCGGCGGGGACGGCAGTTTTTATCTGCTCGAAAACACCTACGATGAAGAAACCGGCAATCCGGGCTATGAGATCCAGATCATGAATCCGGACGGCAGTGACGGCGGCCGCATATCCATGGCAAAGGCTCTGTCAGGTGCAAGCCCCTATATGAGCAGCCTATGCGCGGATGAGAAAGGAAACCTTGCTTTCCGCAGCGAAAACAACGTGATCGTGACAGACAAAAGCGGCGAAGTGAAATGCAGCCTTTTGTCTGATAAGTATGTCAATGGTCTTACCTATGATAAGAACGGCAATTTTGTGGCCTGCATTATGGATGATCAAAACCACACCATGGATTTTAAGACCATTGATCTTTCTGCCGGCAGCTTCTCCGGCATCGTTACAGTGGGTAGCACAGGCAGTTATATCTGTCCCGGCTCCGGTGAGTATGATTACTATTTCAGCGGCACCGACGGCATCATGGGTGTGAAGGGCGGCTCAGCCGTGAAGATTATGGATTTTACGGCCAGCGGTCTTTCCAGAATGGGCACAGGAAAATTCCTGGTGCCTGACGGGCAGAACATCGTGATCGTCTATATCACCGATGAGACATTAGGAAAAAGAGCGACAGACCTGACGTTTATGAAAAAGGTGGATCCGAAGGAGCTTGCAAATATTCAGACCGTTACCTATGGCGGCATGTATATTTCGGATATCATAAAAAGAGAAGCGATCAAATATAACAAGTCGCAGAACAAATACCGCATCGCCTTTGTGGATTATGCGGACAGGGAAGATCCGACGGCTGCTTTTTCGGCCGACCTTCTTTCGGGCAATGTTCCCGATATTATCGATATGACATATCTGCCCCTTTACAAATTCGTCAACAAGGGCATGCTTTCGGATCTGTATCCTTATATCGACAAGGATCCGGAGCTGAGCAGGGATGATTTTTTTGAAAATGTCCTTCAGGCCATGGAGATTGATGGAAAGCTTTACTACGCTACTTCCGAATACCTGGTGCAGGCGATGGTGGGTGATCAGAGCAAAGTGGGCGATGTATCATCCCTTTCCATGGAGGATGTGGCTGCCATCGAGCAAAAGACCGGCGGCAGACTGTTCAATCCGCAGAGTACCAGCACTTCCGTTCTCAGCTGGCTGACCAGCGGCAAATATGATGATTATATTGATCAGACAACGGGAAAGTGCAGTTTTGATTCACAGCAGTTTATTTCGCTTTTAGACTATGCCAATACCTATCCCAAGGAGGATCCGGAGGAGTATACCGAAGAAAACGGCCTGCTTCTGAAGGGTGATATGATATTTGCCAACCTTGGTACCACGAATTTTGAAGAGATCGTATATTATGAAAAGCTTCTTAACGGAAATGAGGTTTTCACAGGAAAGCCTCCCGTCAAAGACGGCGGTCTTACCATCAGCCCCAATGAATGTCTGACCATTTATTCCAAGTCGAAAAATGCTGACGGCGCGTGGGATTTTATCAGGCGCTTCCTTCTGCGGGATCATTACAGCAGCTCGCTTCGTACTTACATTTCCGCAATGCCGGTCAGGAAGGACTGCTTCGAAGATGCGGCCAGGGTAGCGACGGCGACGGAAACCTGGACGGATTCCTACGGAAATAAGTTTTCGCCCATCAACGGAGAAAGAGGCGTCGGAGAGGCCAGTATCAAGCTTTCACCCCTGACGGATGCACAGGTGGACGAAATGAGGAGCCTGATCGGAAGAGTTGCCAGAATTCACGATCCCGACGAAGCCATCGACGGCATCATCAATGAAGAAGCCGGCGCCCTGTTTGCGGGACAGAAGAGTGCCGCGCAGGTGGCGGATATCATCCAGAACCGCGTTTCCAATTACATTAACGAAAACCGCTGACATGATGAAAGCGTATCGATGAAATCGCAAATGACAAAAAGAGAAGATTCCTGTGAGGGGGATCTTCTTTTTTGGTCAGGACCGATGGAGTATTGTCAAAATACGGGAGCTGACCGATATCATATAAGAAGATGGATTTTGCTCAATATCTTGTGTTTTGGAGCCGGAAAACACCAAATTGTACGAAAAATACGAAAAAAGGTATACAAATCTTATTATATATGTGGTATAATGCATTATCTATGAGTGTACAAACACAAAGGGGAAAAAGCGCTATGGACGCTGATGAGGTAGTACGAACTTATAGTGACATGGTATACCGCATTGCACTCGGTTATGCCAAAAATAAGGAAGATGCGGAGGATATTTACGGAGAGACATTTCTTCGTTTATTCAAGAAAGAACGCACCTTTGAAAGCGAGGAGCACAGGAAGGCCTGGCTTATTCGTGTTGCCATTAACTGTTCCAAAGAGATGGTCATGGGGCGGAGCAATTATGATGAACTCAATGATGAGATTGAGGCTGCGCCGGACAAGGGCATTTCCCGGGAAGAAAAAATGGATCTGTACAATGCCCTCGAGAGACTGCAGGGTGATTATCGGACGGCTATTGAACTGTATTATCTGCAGGCCATGTCCGTTAAGGAAGTTTCCGAGATCATGGACAAGCCGGAGAACACGGTCAAATCCCTGTTAAAACGGGCCAGGGACACCCTGCGGGAGTACCTGACGGAATGATGAAAAAGAAGATAAAAAAATTTTTTGAAATTTTTTGATTTTTTTGCAACCGTATGACACCCTTTTGGGTATTATGGGTAGAGACAACAAAACACAAACAACAAAAAACACAGAGTACGGTGGAGCAAGATGAAAGAAGAACAGAGAATTGACAATCAAATAAAGGAACTGTTGGAAGGTTCCGGATCACTTCCGAGGGCGCCGGAGGGGCTGGTAGAAAAAACCGCCTTGCGAATGAGCCTGATCGAAAAAGGAAGGGAAGCGGAACAACAGCTCGGACAGCTTGAAGGAAGCGGCGCCGAGAAAACCCCGGAGGGCCTGCAAACCCTTTCCGATCTGGCAGCAAGGGCGGTGATAGGAAGGATCGCGACGCACAGAAATCTGCCGGCGGAAGGTTTTACAATAAAAGACATTGAAACAACAGCCACGGATTCGCGAATGCAGGAAGCGATCCGAAACAAATCTCCTGCAGGGATCCTGAAGGATGTTGAAAGCGGAAAACTTTTAACAAAACTCGGAACAAAAGAACCGGCCCTGGAGGGACAAAGCCCGCAAATGCAGGCCGGAGAAATGAAACAAACAAAACAAGCAACCAAAAAAACAACCATGAAAATGTAAAGGAAAGGTAAACCTGACAGTGGAAAGTCCGGTATGAAAACCGGAGAAAAAAACAAATGATCATAATTTAGGAGGAAAACACTATGAAAAACACAACAATGAAGATCAAAGCAGCTATCGCAACCGTATCAACCGCAATCATGATGATGCCCGTTTCCGCACTCGCAGGAGTAATCGATGATCCTACCAAGATCGATGGTTCCGGTGCTGAAGGCGCTGATTTTTCAAAGATCGCAAATCCCATCGTAGCACTTCTCAATGACATCATGACACCGCTTCTGGCTGTTGTCGGTGCTGCAGGCGCTCTGTACTGCGTAGTACTCGGTGTGAAGTTTGCCAAGGCTGCTGAGCCCCAGGAGAGAGAGAAAGCTAAGACCGCTCTGAAGAATGCAATCATCGGTTTCGTACTCATCTTCGTTTTGATCCTGGCACTTAACATCATGATGCCGCAGATGGTTAACTGGGTAAACGGTAACGCATAAGTATAACAGAAAATGATGAAATGAAGCCAGACCGGCAGCCCCTTTTGGGGCCGTCGGTTTCGGCTCGTTTAGAAGAGAAGGATCATGGCAGGTAAGTATCAGGGTATTGACGATACCAAAATCGAACAGAAAAGAGAGGAACGCAAAGAAGTCCGCTATGAAAAACGCGAGCTCAGGCGCGTCCTGCTCGGCATTACCCACCGTAACGAAGAAGGCAGGCTGGTACCTTCCGACCAGGCAGTCGCGATCAACCGTTACGGTTTGGAAGACGGCGCGGTCCAGCTGTTGTTTCTCGGGATCATGAGACGCCGGAAACGTTATACGACAAAACTCAGAATGCCGGATTTTATCGATGCGGCAGACAAGGCCATGGCCAATATCGGAAACCGGGTGGTACTGCAGCAGACCCCCGGACTTCCTGCTGTTTTCAGAAGGTTCCGTTTATCGGTGCCTGCACTTTTGTTTTTGGAGACCGAAGGCGATGAGATTATCGTCAATACGGTTTCAGCAAGAGATGTGACCGGGCTGCGGGCGACCAGGGTGCTGCGCAAGGCGTTTGAAAAGGAAATGGGCACAAGGCTGGTGCCCGTGCAGCAGGTCGGGAAAACCGAGGCAAAGAAAAAGCCGGCGAAGGATGGGAAAAAATGACATGGCAGGTTCGTTTTGAAAACGGCAGCCGGTCATCGGTTTGACAGGACGGGTGATGCAGATGAAAGAATTTTTTGAGAAAAATTTCTGGGCAAAACTGATCGTATGGGCATTGGTCATTATCGGAGGCGTGGCATTTTTGGGCTATACGCTGGAAAACCTGCTGGAAAACATGGGAAACATTTTTTCCGGCAAAGGCATGGTTTTTTCCGCGAAAGTCTTTCTGAACCCGCGGACCTGGTGGCTTGGCGTCTTCACTGTCGGTGTCGGCGGCGGCCTGATGGCCTTAAACGGTGACCTCGGGCATCCCTTCCGTTCTACCGGCGAGAGTCTTTTGGGAAAGAACGGTTCAAAGGACGGCCGCGTGGAAGGAACGTTGGAAAACTCCAGATGGCTGACGGATAAAGAACGCGACAAGTATTGGGCACCTTTCTCCTACGACCAGATGGACAAATGCAAAAAGGACGGTATCCCGGTTCGCGCCGTTTTGGACAAAAAAGGAATGCTTCGCGGAAATTTCCTCTCCGGAGCGCATTCACTGGTTATCGGTGCTACCGGTTCCGGTAAAACGACCACCTTTATCAACCCCATGATCCAGCTCATAGGTGCCACTAACTGCGGCAGTTCCATGATCATGACGGACCCGAAAGGAGAGCTTTTCTCCCTGCACTCCGAATATCTGAAAAGCCGCGGTTATAACGTACTGCTTCTGGATCTGCGTGATACCTATTCATCCAGCCGCTGGAATCCCCTCGATTCCATCTGGGATATGTATCAGGAATTTCTCGAAGCCGGCAAGGGCATCAAAGCCCATAAGGACAATATGGCGGACTATCCGGACTTAAAACAGATGGACGGCCCGGCCGAAAACGGCGCGCTCTGGATCGAGTGGCAGGGCAAGGCCTATGCCGATCCCACCCACTGCCAGGACGATGTGTCCGTGGAAAAACAGAAAATCTATGATGAGATGTACGAGGACTTAAACGACCTTGTGTGCGTAATCTGTCCCGTTGAAAACGAAAAAGACCCTGTTTGGGAAAAAGGTGCAAGATCCATCATCATGGCGACTTTCCTTGCCATGCTGGAAGACAGTGCCGATCCCGAACTTGGCATGACCAGGGATAAGTTCAATTTCTTTAACTTAAACAAGATCCTGACCAATTCCGAAAATGAGTTTGAGGCCTTAAAGCGCTACTTCGAGGGAAGAAGCAAGCTGTCGCAGGCCGTGACGCTTTCAAGGCAGGTGCTGTCCGCTGCTGATACCACACTTTCGTCTTACATGTCCATCACTTTTGATAAGCTGAACATGTTCAATGACCGTGGTCTTTGCGGTCTGACCAGCGCCACCGATATTCATGCGGCTGATTTTGCATTCCATCCCACGGCACTGTTTATGAAGATCCCGGATGAAAAAGATACCCGTCACGGACTGGCGGCGGTTTTCATCCTTTGTATGTATAAGGCACTGATCAAGGTAGCCAGCGGCAGGGAAGACCTTTCCCTTCCGAGAAATGTATACTTCCTCCTTGATGAGTTCGGTAACATGCCCAAGATCGAGAAGTTCGACAAGATGATCACCGTAGGCCGTTCGAGAAAGATCTGGTTCAACATGGTGGTACAGTCCTACTCCCAGTTGAACAATGTTTATGGCGAGCAGGTAGCGGATATCGTCAAATCCAACTGCGGTGTGAAGATGTTCATCGGTTCCAATGATATCGGAACCTGTAAAGAGTTTTCCGAGCTTTGCGGCAACATGACCGTAAAGACCACGTCTACCTCATCGTCGGTAGGACAGAAGGAAGGTGACATCAACCTTTCGACACAGACCCAGGTCCGTCCGCTGATCTATCCTTCCGAACTGCAGAAACTGAACAATGCGGAGTCTACGGGTAATTCCATCATCGTGACCTTCGGTAACTACCCGCTCAAGACCAAGTACACGCCGTCCTACAAGTGCAAGTATTACAAGTTCGGCACCATGGATATGGGAGAACTTCGCAGCCATATGTTCCGGGCAGATGAAGTTTTCTATGATATTGATGAGCGAAACGAGAAGGTACTCGGATCTGCGGAGGCTGAGGCATCATAATTTCAATTGATTTATGCAACCGATTTTCAAACCCCCCTGTATTATGTATAGAATGCGATAGCAAGGCGCAGGAAAATACAGGAACGGAGGCTGAGCCGTGAAAGATACAGAGTTAAATGTAAATCAGGAACAACTGAATAATCTGAAGCAGCAGGTCAACGGGGTTGAACCGGCAGGCGGCGCGAATGATAAGAAAAGCGAAATTCAGGCCGACCTGAATAATGCACAGCTTGACTTAAATGCCCAGGTAGAGCAGGCAAATAAAGAGATCCAGGCGGAGAAAGAAGCGGACAAGGAGAAAAATGATGTTCATGCAGAGGCCGGTTTGGATCAAAAACAGCCGGTCAAGGCGGCGCCCATCGAAGATCCGGCCCAGCGTATGCAGGCGCTTGAGAATTATCTGGTTCAGACGCAGGCGCAGATCAAGGAACTGAGTGAACAGAACAGAAAACTGTCCCAGATCCTGCTTGCTTCCATGGAAGAAAAGAAAAAACAGGAAAAAGAGAAAGAAGCCAAAGAGGAAGCAACAAAAGAGCAGAAAAACGAAAAGAAAGAACCGGAGAAGAAGAAAAAACCCAGACTGGATTCCATTCAGATTGAAGAACTGTTAGAGGAAAGGGTCGCGCGGCATATGAAGCGTGCAGAGGATGCGGCCAAGGGCAAGTATAACGGAAAAGTGATGCCAAACGGCATGCAGCCGAAATATTACTTTGCTGCGGTCCGGGATTTTCATAAGGATATGCAGGAAAAGATCGGGAAGATCAACGATCCGAAAAAGAGGGAACAGTATTTTGCGCAGTATTACAATCAGAATCGCATGGCCGCTTATGTGAAACACCGTGCCACGGATCCGGTATACCAGCGCATGGTGGACAAACTCAAAGCCGACAAAGTCCTTGAGACATACCAAAAGGCCAGATATGAGCGTTCGCCCAAGGGTATTAAGAACATGAGACCCTTCGGACGGGGCTACAGCGCAGACGGTGAGATCAGCAAGATCCATGCGATCGATACCGACAGAAAACTGTTCCAGTCTGACAATAACCAGAATCCGGAATGGCTGGCGTTCAAAAACGCAGTGAAAGAGTATAATGAAAAGGTTGATAAACTGACCAAAGAAGGTAAAGCCGGCGGCGATGAGGCCCGGGAGGCACTCAAGGCATTGGACCAAAAGAGAGGCGAATATATTGGAAAATGGGGTGAAGATAAGGGCCAGGACCAATATGTAAGAGAAGCCATTGCCATGACAAGATATACAAAAGAGGCTTATGAAAAGGGCATCGTATATGCAAATGTGCGTCATGACTGCCGGTGTGTGATCGACGATGCAGCGAAGGATAAAAAAGCAAAAGTTGATTATGCGGATCCGCTGGCAGCAGCTGATCTGATCATTGCAAAGAAAATGATGTCAGATAATGCAGGGGCCAAACCTTTCTGGGATTCCCTTCAGCCTGATCCGAAAACAAAGCCTGATGAGCAAACCTGGAACAGGCTCGGACAGTCAGCAGTGAAAAACTTCCAGAAGGCCAGAACTGATATGATCACAAGCCCCTTCTATAACATGTCGCTTCTGGATAAACATGGAAAAGCATTAAATGATTTTCCGACGGAGTATGATAAAGTCGCAACTAAGCAAATCGAGAAGATCAAGAAGGCTCAGCTGCAGAGCGAGAAACAAAAACAAAAAGAACTGCAGAAGTTATTGAAGAAGCAGGAAAAGGAAAGAAAAGCGGCAGAGAAGAAAAAGCAGAAGGAAGAAAAGAATAAACAGAAAGAAAAACCGAAGCCGTCCATGAATGCCTAAGGAAAATACCATGAAAAGAAACTTTGAGATCAGAAAAAGCAAAACAGATAAAAACAGCAGAGCGTACCATGCCGGGAAAAGAGCAGCTGCCCTTGTGGCCTCGGCTGTGTTTACGGCATCTTTCCTGCTGCAGACAATGGTATCTGCCGCTGAGACCGCGGATGAGATGTTCTTTTATGAATGGACCGCGGTGAAGGACCTGACAGCCACCTATTTTAATCCGGCAAAAGGAACCATCATCCGCTCCATGCTCTGCCATGAGAATGGCGGACATAAATACAGCAGCGGACATCCGGACAATTTCGGCGCTGAGAATAACTATTACAGCCTCGTGAGATTTGATGATGACAGGCAGGTGAACTATGGGGAACTGCAATGGCTGACGGATAACGGACGGGGAGCACCTTATGTGGAAGTGGGCCATGCAAAGGACGGCGATAATGATAACGATCCGAAGATCTATCTTCATGTCGGTGAGACGACCACCAGTAAAGACCGATTCGGATATCCCGTTTATAAAGAGAAGATGCTTGACTGGTGTGTGGAATTCGATAGTGATGATCTGCATTGGAGAAAGAAAAATTACCAGGTTACCATCAACGGAAACGGATGGCGGGAGAACAACCAGATCAGGCAGTTTAATCTGTTCCACAATGAATCGGGTCGTGACCCTGTTTTGAAGATCAAGGATGATCACTTAAGCGCAGAATACGAGACCAATGAAGGAAAGCGCCATAAGTTCTATTTTTACGCAGGCAAGGAGATTTCATTTACGAGATACCCTGCCGGGATCTGGGTCAACGGCGGACAGGTAACCGCCCTGACAAAGAATTCGGTATTGCCGGAGGGAACTGTCACGACAGTCAATAAGGGCGCGGTTATGAGTATCAACTCCAACAGTTTCTTAAATGGTAAGATTGTTGTTGACGGAGGGACGCTGGTCGTGCAGGAAGGCGCAACGCTTATGAATTACAGCAGGGATAAGCAGCGCGACGGTTCAAGTTCGATCGAAGTGAAAAACGGCGGCTCCGTGGTAGTGATGCCAAATGCCCGGCTCATGCTCGGCAGGACCGATGAAAGCATTTATACCGGCTCGGATGTGGGACAACTTCTTCTGACCGAGGGCGGGAAACTGTATAACTTCGGGCTGGTGATCACAAACCGGCTGATCATAAACCATGATGCCGAGATCGAAAACCGCAAGAGCGGCATGATCTATGCCGGTTATCAGTTAGATGACATCGGCCTTGCGAGGTTCTATTTTAAGAAGGATACCTACAAGTCAAAAATGGAGCGTGTTACAGGCAGCAATGCAAGCCTGATCAGTGCATCGGCAAGCGGTGTAAAATCCGTGGAGGGAGAAAATATAAGGATCGTGAACAACGGGTCCATCAAGTTTTCAAGTGCTTATAACACGGCAAGCGGTGTCGCAAATATCGTGGAGGGCAACAAAGTGACTGTTTCCAAGGCAGTTTATACGAAGATCGGAAATTTAAACATCTATACGGGTGAAACCGGAGTATAAGGGGTTGACGGTAGGCCTTAATATGCAGCAGGAAAACAGAGAATCATTTATGGATCATGTATTTGGGAAAAGCAGCATGAAAGAAAACAGACAAACAACAGGAAGATTTTGCAGGATCGTTACCTTGGTGGCGGTCCTTGCGGCGGTTTTGGGGCTTGCAGGCTGTGGAAAGACCGTCGTCTACAAAGCCGGCACCTCGTACCCTGTCGAGATCAGGGAAAAAGCAGGCGGGACATTGCAGGTTAAGTTGGACGGCAGCAGGACACCTGACTATCTCTGGGAGTGCGAGGTCGCTCAAAAAACCTATGAACAGGTGGATATTGACGGGAATCCGGTCGATCCGCTGGTTGTTCAGCCACCGGTCTTGCTGAAACAGAAAGGCCGGGGGAACGGCGGGAAAGCAAAGTATGTGGTAAAGCCTGTTTCAGCGAGCGACAATTATCAGCTCATTTTTACCCTCAGAAGAAAGGATACCGAAAACCCGGAAATTGTATATAATGCCGCAGGGCTTGCGGAAGAGTCCGGGTATGATGATTTTTCCGCAAGGCTGTATCTTGATATTTCTGTCGATACAAATGAAAAGGGAAAACCGCTTTGTCATGTGGAAGGGATTGACCTTCGGGAACTGACCGGGGCGGTCTATATGGCGCAGGATACGCCTTATGGCTACAGTTATATGGTGGCCGAGGACGGCACCCTGACCATAAAACTGCCGGCGCTTTATGATTATGAGATGAGCATGGAAAAAGCAGACCTGCCGGAAGAGATCAAAAAAGCACAGCAGGCAAGGATCGACCAGGAAGCGGCATTTGCTTTGGATGCAGCGGGCGGACAGGCGGTGACCGAAGAAAACGCTGATCAGGCGCAGGTCGTGGATGCCGCATCCGTGCAGGAGCCCACGATCGTCATGGAATCACCGATGGAAAATGACTATTCACAGTTTGATGAGGAAACAGCAGCCCTGCTTCGGGGTTATGATGAGGTGATCGAGGAGTATTATAAGGAACATGCACAGGAACTGGCCGAGGAGGCTGTAAAAAATTATTATGCTTCCTTTGGCATGGTGGATGATGAAACGGCAAAGACTGAGGGAAGAGACTGGGACCAGGATCCGAATCTGGCTGTCTGGAAGACGGGACAGATGCTTTCATCAGATTTATCCTGTGAAAAGTTTGTTTTCACGGGAAAGAATCAGGGCAGTGTGGTATTCACGGCAAAAAGTTCCCTGGCAGGCCTGACCATAAGGTTTGTCATTGACAGCGACGAAAAGGGCAGGATCTCAGTCCGGGAGACTACTTATGAAGGCGGACAGACCTTGCATGAGAATGCATTTACATCTTATGTATATGAGCATGGCGAGGATGATACGCCGGATAAAGGGGCGGCAGCAGATGATGGTGAGGATGCGGATGAGCAGCAGACGGAGGATACATCTTTGGAAGATGCAAAAACCGTAAGCGGGGACAATGCAGAGTAACCACCGGTATGTAAAGACGAAGAAAGAAACGACGGATGAATTGACCAAAACAGAAAAATCGAATTTCCATGCAACGGAATCACAGGTATGGCTGTATATAGTATGAGTGGATCCGATTGCAGTCATGAAATCCGGCAGGAAAAGGCAAGAGCAGTGTAAAGCCCGGTACGAAAATACGAAGAGACGCACTACTAATGAATTGCAGAAGGACAACTCGATGAGGAAACAGGCGTGCGCAGTTTGCGCGGGTGCAGCGATCATGCTGGCGATGACAATGATATACGGACCAATTGGCGGGATACAGGCTTCGGCATCGATGACGGACATTGATGTCAATAATGTATCAGCTGTCGGAGATACGGGTGAAACGCCCGCTGTGGCAGGCATTAATGATCCCGTAGACCAGCAGGCTAGGCCGGATGAGAACGCACAGAACCAGCAGCAGAGCAACACCGAAATGCAGCGGACAGATGTGAATATTCAGTCATCTTCTTCCGGTTCCACTGCAGACAGGGTTTCCACAGCCATTGATGCAGCTTTCGGGGAAATGATCAAAACGCCGCAAACACAGGCAGAAGATTCGGATGTGGGTACGGGCGCGGTAAATATGACACCCAAAAGCCAGGAAGAAGTGGAAGAGGAAGAAGACAGTATGCCGGAGTGGACTGAGAAACTTGTCACCGGCAGAGGAGAATCCGAATCGGGCTTTAGCGGAAATACAACGGACCTTGGCAAGGTGGCGGCAGATTATGAAGGAATGCTCGATCCCGTAACAGGTATGCCGGCTGATGATGAATACACATCGAAGATCGTGACTTCAGACGGTGCAAATGAACCGCTCACGGGACGGGTGAAACTGACCGATATCGAGTATTACGATTATGATCAGAATGGGTACATTTTTCTGTCACCGCGGTTCGGTATAGAGGTCGGCTGCAGCGTGGCGGACGGCATGATCACCAGAGATACGGTTGTGGTCAGCGTGCCGGATGGCGTGACAGTAACACTTTACCGGGATGGAAATGTGGTGGAAAAACCCGTCCTCGGCGGAATCCGGGTACCCGGAGCCTATGTGGTACGTCTGGGAAACGGCAGTGAAAATGAAGATCTGATCACATTTACGATCGTAGACAACATCACGGGAAAACTGAACTATTATGATATGCCGGAAGGGTTTCAGCTGACGGAAGTAACAAGGGACGGAGAAGATGTGATGGAGTCCCGCAGCCGTGTAGAACTCCTTGAGGAAGGCGATTATAAGATCGCGTACCGGTGCCCGAAAACGGAAATGAAGTATGAACTGAGTGTCAGTATCGACCATACGGCGCCGGAGATCACATTTACGGGACTGAGAGAAGATAATACAGCCAGGGGGCCGGTTACATTCTCAGGACTTCAGTCAGGAGACTCCGTTACCTGTAAAAAGGATGGAAACGAGTACAAACTCCGCGGGCATAAAATGACCTCCAGCGGACAGTATGAGATCACAGTAACAGACCAGGCCGGAAACGAGAGCACCTATATCGTAACGATCCTGCTTTATCTGAATATGCAGGGTGTGATATTTTTTGGACTGTTCCTTGTGGTGATCATTGCTGTTGTGGTTTATCTGTACTGGGTAAAGAAAAATCTGCGGGTAAGGTAAAACGAAAGATAAGAAAAAGACATTCATTAAAAAGTGACATTTATTAAGAGGAAACAGGTATGAGTTGGTTTACAGATGCGTTTGACATAGCCTCTATGGTGGCACATCTCAAGTATTTGATCGCCATAGCGCTTT
>JAEEKC010000361.1 GCA_016282215.1 Lachnospiraceae bacterium | reverse complement strand
GCTTCATCTGAAAGCCGGATGACTTCTTCTTCCGCCTTCTGCACTCCGATCAGCGAAACATAGGTGTTCTTTTCATTCTTTGCATCCGAGCCGATGGGCTTTCCGAAGGTTTCCTGATCACCGATCACATCGAGGATATCATCACGGATCTGAAAAGCGAGTCCAATATCGTATCCCGCTTTTTCCAGCCGTCCGGTTTCCTCAGGCGTAGCGCCTCCAAGGATGCCGCCAATCATGAGTGCAGCCTGTAAAAGCGCCGCCGTCTTTTTCTCATGGATAAAGAGAATATTCTCCATGGAAAGATCTGTCTTTTTTTCTCCCTCTACATCTGCCACCTGGCCGCCAAGCATGCCTTTGGTCCCGGCTTTTTCTGCCAGTATTTGATTCGCCTTTGCCATACGACTCAGTGACTGTATAGGATCTGTGGAAGCGTCGTCTTTCTCCGTAGTAATGTTGTCACCATTTGGTATGGACGCAGCTGCCTTAAGCATCGCTTCTGCTGTCGTTTCAAAAGCCAGATTCAACAGTCCGTCCCCCGCAAGAAGTGCCATTGACTGTCCGTAAACCTTATGACAGGTAGGCCGGCCTCTTCTGAGGTCATCATCATCCATTTCCGGCAGATCATCATGGATCAAGGATGACGTATGGAGCATTTCCAGCGCAGCCATAAAAGCATGAAGCGCCTTCGCTTGTTCCAGCTCTTTTTCTTCATCAGAAAACAGCAAAAACGCTTCCCGCATCAGGATCGGACGGATCCTTTTCCCACCGGTGCCAACTGCATAACGCATTGCAGAAAATACGGTCTTCTGCATCCCCTCCTCCGAGGGAAGAAAAGGCAGGATCAGTTTTTCGGCTTCTTTTGCCTTATCCACTATTCTTTCGTCAAAATTTCCCATTTTTATACCTGTTTTAATATGGCTGCGTATTCTCTTTTCTTACCGGAATTACTCAGTTTCACCGCCATCATCCGCACCCGAAAGTACAATCACTTCCTTTTCCATCCGGTCTATCATGCCGTTCAAACTCTGCACCAGATTCATGCCCTTTTTATAGCTTTCAAAGGACTCCGCCAATGTAGTGTCCGGATCCTGCATCTTCTCCACCAGCTGATCAAGCATTTCCATCTGCTCTTCAAAGTTTGCACTCTGCTCTGCCACATCCTGTATTTCTGTTTTCTTTGCCATATTGGTTCTCCTCTGTTATCGACCTGTCAGTTTTCACATCTAATACCTTTGCCTCGGCGCTGCCGTCCGCGAACTGCAGCGACAATGTCTGTCCAATGCTGATCTGGGTTACGCTCTTTGCATGCCCGCCGTCTTCAAGACCCACATACGCATATCCGCCGCCGAGTTTCTTCAATGGCGAGAGCTGATCGAGTCCCTGCGCAGACAGCTGCAGATGATGTCTTGCATCCTGAAGTCTTTTTTGCATGCCATCTGACAGCACATCCTCTGCGGTAATGATCCTTGACCGGATCTGATCACGTTTATCATCAAAGCAATATCGCAGGTCAGATTCACGTCCACCGACTTTTTCACGTGATGCCTGTATCTTTTCCTCTATCAGCCTTTGCAGTTCTTTCCCGGAAAAACTGATCTGCTGTCTGCGAACTGAGATCCTGTTACGGGGCGATGCGCTTTCCACCTTCGCCCGCGCCCTGTCGATCCGCAGTTTTTCCGTCCTCAGTCTGCCGGTCATAAATTTCTGTAAAAGCTCTTTTTTATGAGCGATCTCATCTTCCAAGTCAAAAACATCCGATACTGCCAGTTCCGCAGCAGCAGAAGGTGTCGGCGCACGCAGGTCTGCCACATAGTCGCAGATCGTGGTGTCCGTCTCATGTCCCACGGCCGAGATCACCGGGATCTCGCTTTCAAATACCGCCTGGGCGACCTCTAAGGAATTAAACGCCCAAAGATCCTCCATGCTGCCGCCGCCCCTTCCCACGATGATCACATCCGGATGGTAGGCTGCAATGGCACGGATACCGGATGCTATGCTTTCCTTCGCGCCGTCGCCCTGCACCTGCACGGGATACAGCAGGATCTGCACGTAAGGATTCCGTCTTCTTGTGACATTCTCGATATCTCTTCGGACGGCTCCGGTCTGTGATGTCACAACCCCCAGTGTTTTTATCAGCCGCGGCACTTTTCGTTTATAGGCTGCATCAAACATGCCCATGGCCGCCAGTTCCGCCTTGATGCGTTCATACTCGGCGTACAGCTCGCCAAGCCCCGACTGTCGGGCAGTTCTGACATACATCTGGTATTTGCCCTGCTGCTCATATACATCGATCCTGCCGGATACGACGATCTTGTCTCCGTCCCGCAGGCGGAAAGAAAGACCTCTTGCCGAAGAGGAAAACATGACACAAGAAAGCGCTGCTCCCGTGTCCTTCAGGGTAAAATAAATATGACCTGAGCTATGATATTTTACATTGCTCAGTTCCCCTTCCACGGAAACAGCGCTGCACATAAAGTCATTCGCGATCAGCCGCTTTATGTAAGCAGTGATATCAGTCACTGAATATATATTTATGTTTTGAGCCATATCTCATCTACACAAATTTTGCGAGAACTCCGTTCACGAAAGAAGAAGCATCATCCGCTCCGTATTTCTTCGCAAGTTCAACCGCCTCATTGATGGAAACCGAAGGCGGAATACTGTCATCAAACATGATCTCATAGACTGCAAGCCTCAGGATCGCAAGTTCTGCTTTTCCGATCCTGTCAATGTTCCAGCCGGTGGTCTTTTCCGAAATGCTCTCATCGATCCGGGGCAGTTTTTCCCGGATCTTGTCGCATGTCTCCTTGACAAAGGACACCTCTTCCTCTGTCATCTCAAGCTGCTCCTCATCCGAGAAAAAGAGGTCCTTCTGGGAAAGAAAATCTTTCTCATCATAAAACTCCTTCCTAAACAGCAGCCGGAAAGTTTTTTCCCTCAGTCCGCGCCGACTCATTGCATCTGTACCTTTGCAACACGAACATTGACATCGGTCACCGTCAGGCCTGTCATCGTCTCGATGGCGGATTTTACCTTATTCTGTACACTGGCGCAGGTCTGCGGGATCTGATAGCCATAGTCAATGCAGATGGAAAGGACAACGGAAACCATCTGTCCTGCCACATCAACCTTTACATTCTTCAGCATTTTTCTGGCTGTCTGCTTGCCCATTCCTTCTCCGGCTGCTCCCGTCTGTGTCAATGTCACGCCTTCCACCTCGCTGGCAGCAAGCGCGCCGATCATCGCCACTACGTCATCAGCGATCTGCACACTGCCGATCACATCGATCTCGGAATTGCCCTGCACCTCCAAGTTATTTGTTTCCATCTTATCTTCCTCCGAATTAAACTAATGTTTTCGATTCTGTATTTTTATATCAAATAAATCCAAAAAAAGCCTTTCAAAAACCACCACTCTATTATATCAAATCACGCTTTATTTGCAAAGAAATTTTTGATCCGCTTCTTATACACCGAGCCACTGACATACGGCCTGTTTCATTTCCGTCTTATCGCACTGCGTATTATGACGGACAGGTGCCGTTCTGATCTGCTCAATGGCAGGCGGGATCACTACGCCGCTGATTCTCTCCATATCATCGATGAGCGCAAAATCTTCTTTATCTGCATTGGCATCGTCAATGGCAGTCATGACCGCACGGCAGAATTTATAGGGGCTCGCTGTGGATGCGATGACCGTCTTTGTCTGATCACCGGTTGCCTTAACATATTTATCCAAAGAAGCTGCAGCAACTGCTGTATGGGTGTCGATCACATATCCTTCCGTTTCATAAAGAGAGCGGATCTTGGCAAAGCACTCCGCCTCGCTTGCAGTCAGGCCGCAGAAATCGGCAAGGGCTTTTTTCATCTCATCCGTTACCTCATACTTTCCGTTTTCGGAAAGGGATCTCATCAGAGATGCACATGCTGCCTGATCCTCTCCCGTTGCCCTGTAGATCAGTCTCTCCAAATTCGAAGAGATCAGAATATCCATGGAAGGCGAACTGGTCAGGATAAATTCACGGTTCCTGTCATAAACACCGGTGCCGAAGAAATCATAAAGCACCTTATTTTCATTGGAAGCACAAAGCAGTTTTCCGATGGGAAGTCCCATCAGCTTTGCGTAATAGGCCGCAAGGATATTACCGAAATTACCGGTAGGCACGCAGACATTGATCTTCTCGCCTTCTGCGATCTCGCCCTGTTTCAGGAGCTGACCGTAAGCATATACATAGTAAACGATCTGCGGCACTAAGCGGCCGATATTGATGGAGTTAGCGGATGAAAACTGAAAACCTGCCGCATCCATTTTTGCTGCCAGTTCCTTGTCGCCGAAAATATTCTTGACGCCGGTCTGCGCATCGTCGAAATTCCCGTGAATACCGATCACATGGGTATTGTCACCCGTCTGGGTTACCATCTGTTTTTCCTGTACGGCCGACACACCGCCCTTGGGATAAAAAACGCAGATCCTGGTGCCAGGCACATCCGCAAAACCTGCCAGCGCCGCCTTGCCGGTATCTCCGCTGGTGGCGGTCAGGATCACGATCTCATTCTTCACGCCGTTCTTTTTCGCAGAAGTCGTCATCAGATGCGGCAAAATGGAAAGCGCCATATCCTTAAAAGCAATGGTTGCGCCATGGAACAACTCCAGATAATAAGCGCCGCCCGCTTTTCTGATCGGAGCGATCAGCTTCGTATCGAATTTTTCATCATATGCACTTTGAATGCAGCCCTTTAACTCTTCCTCGGCAAAGTCGGTCAGATACAGCTTCATGACCTCGTATGCTGTTTCCTGATAACTCATTTCAGCCAGCTGCGCAAGGCTTTTATCCAGTGCCGGGATCTTTTCCGGAACGAAGAGACCGCCGTCCGGTGAAAGGCCTTTCAGGATCGCCTGGGAAGCTGTGATCTTTGCTGCATCCGAGCGGGTGCTTTTGTACATGATATCCATTGCTTTTTCCTCTCTTATTTGTTATATATAATAACATATTTACAGTTAGGTTATGATAACCATAAACGCAGCATTTGTCAAGCAATGCCAAAGGAGAGCGGCCGCTATGAAAGGCGTTTATATCACGCAAAAAAAGAACGGACAAAAGTCTTACCGCGCTTCTCTGACGGCCGGCGGCAGACACATTTCCCTGGGCAGCTATTCTTCGCAAAAGAAAGCGCATGAGGCGTATCTGACGGGCAGCGCCATTTTGTATGAAAAGTCAGCTTATCCCTTTCCCGATGTCCTTTCTTCCAAAAAAGCTTCCATCCTGCGTTATGACAAGATCATTTTGCTCTGCAACCTGCGGGACAACGGCATGTATATTTCGCAGCCTATTTATGTCTATCGCAGATTTTTCCACTATTACCTGTCAGACTCCGAATTCCTGACCTTTGACAAAGAAGATCTGTTCTACTATGCCACCCGGAGGATCATGCGCCGCGGCGGTCATCTTTTCGTCGCCGACTACGGCATGCAGGTCACCATCACCGGCCGCTATGGGATCCGTCCCTTTGCCGTAAAAGACCGTGACTACCGTTTTGTCAACGGCGATGACAAAGACTTCCGCTACAGCAATATAGAGATCATCAACCCTTACTACGGCGTTCTTCGTGAAGGGACCTTTGGTCAGTACAGGTACCTTGCCCGTATTCACCTGAACGGAAACTTCCGCATCGGTGTATTCGATTCCCCGCAGGCCGCCGCCATTGCCTACAACAAGGCAGTGGATATCTGCAAAGGCCTGGGGCTTGATAAAAACTTCCCCATCAACTATCTCGAAAACGTTCCCGCCGGCGAATATGCCGAGATCTACGACAGCATTCAGATCCCGAGAACTATCACAGACTATCTTGCCCCGTAATCCGAAAAACTCATGATCATCTGCTGGTCACCTTTCATGCCGTTTATCTTTGCATCTGATTTATATTGCCACAGTGAAAACTCATATGGATAATCCGGCGTCGCTTCGGCCTGCTCCAAAATGATCTCTGTTCCTCTTGTCAGCTGCGTTAAATCCAGACGACGCATCAGCCAGTACTTATTTCCCCAGACACAGGGACCATAGCCTGCTTTTTGCAGCACCTGTGTAAAAGCATTTGCCGCCTGGGACAGCACTGACTTGGGCATATTGTCGGTTCTGGCGGTCCGGTTGCCGCCCTGTCCGATCTTCAGAGCCACCGGATAGGTTATCTTATTGTTTTTTTCTGTCAAAATGGCCGGAATGCTGCCATCCGGCTGTATCTGCAGCGCAGCATTTTGCGCAGCCGCCTGGGACGCATCATCCTGCGGAGTTGCATTCAGATTCACTTCCGGCGTATTGTTTTGCGTATTATCCTGCCCGTTGCCGCCCAGCTGTTCTACGACAACGCCATCCACCACATCTGCAGTCTGATCGTTTGCACCGTTGCCGCCGTTATTTGCAGCTGATGTGCCTTGTCCGTTTTCAGCTGCTGCATTTCCGGTGTTCGCTGTATTTGCTGTATTGGTCTCCGCCGTGCTTCCGATCGCCGTATTTGTATCTGCGCCGCCGTATGCTGCAGATAAAGCTCCGCCTGTCGAAGGCTCTAATCCCGCAAGGGACTTAAGGACAAACAGTGCCTCTTCCTGGGCCTCTTCCATGGTAACCGCAGCAGATTCAAAATAAACGCCTGCCTTCAATCCTGCATCGACCGCTCCCTGCAGCTGATCCGTAAAGGTCTGAT
>JAEEKC010000360.1 GCA_016282215.1 Lachnospiraceae bacterium | reverse complement strand
AGTATCTCGAGGAGTTTAATGTGTATGCGAACGCTCCGAAAGAAGATCCGCTTTATCAGGAAAAGAAGGCGGTATCCGAGGCTTTTCGTGCGCTGAACCGGAAGCTCGAGGAACTGGATCCCTATACGCAAGATGAGCCCGTGGAGGAAGAAAAGGAAAAAGACAGGAAACTTCCCGGGGCCGTCTCGCCGGAGGATCTGGCGGCGCTTGCCATGCTGTATCAGAAGACCCTGGACCGGCTGCATGAGCTGACCCTTCATACAGAGGAAAAGATCGATTCCTTTAAGGGAGCGCAAAAGGAGGCTGCGAGAAATGCGGCGCGGGCCCATGACATCCTGGCCGGGCAGCTTGGAAAGGATTTATCTGCCATCCAAAAACTGACGGAGCATTATGAGCCCAAACCCCTTTCCGAAATCTATGAGATGAGCCGGATCGAAGCCGGTTATACGGTGGTGAAAGAGGAGAAGCAAAACGTTAACAGCGGCGCGCAGAATGCCAGAATCCCGGTCACGCTGCGGGGCAAAGACGGAAAAGAAGTGCATGGTTTTTTTACACCGGATAAAACCGCGCCCGGAGACGAAAAACTGCTTACAGTAGTGGAAAATATCAAGGCAAAGTATGGGCCTGCTGCGGATTTTTTTGATGCGGATCTTATTTTTACGCTGTATGAAAAATACCGCAAACAGAACAGCCTGATCATAGACACGATCCATGATAAAAAAGAGGAACTGTCCTTTATGCCGCATCGAAGGGCTGTGGAGGAACTGACAGCCGGAACCAGCGGCAAGCCGGATATCGCTGCGCTGATCAATACACCGGAAAAACTGAAGATTTATGTGGATATCATGCATGCCGGTTTTCGGATGATCAACGAGATGGACATCAACCAAACGGTTGGGATCGAATCGGGGCGTAATGTTAACAGACGAAATGCGGCCATGAGCGCGATCGCAAATCTTTTGGGCTGTGATGATGTGGTGGCGGAATCGAAAAATCTCAAAATAGAGTTAGACGGCATGGAAGTGAAGGGAACTTTCATGAAGGAAGTGTCCGGAACCGACACAAACAAGCTGACGCCCAAATCGAAGCTTTTCAAACTGGGACCGGACAGCGTGGATGGTCTGGAACTGAAAAAGAAGATCGCGGATCTTCAGGTGGTTGATTTTCTCTGCGGAAATCCGGACCGGCACCGCGGTAATATGATCTATGATATTACTGAGCCGGAAGAAGATAAAGCCGAAGTGGCATCCTTCAAGGGGATCGATAATGATTCGTGTCTCGGGACAAATAGTTTTGATAAGGTAAAGGGAATGTCTGCCGTTCAGCCGGAACAGATGAAGGTGATGACTCACGAGATGGCGGAAAGGATCCTTTCTTTAACACCGGGAAAAATGCGGACGATGCTTTACGGATTTAAGCTCAGCGCAAAAGAGGTCGCAGGCGCGGAAAAACGACTGGTTGCGCTGCAGAAAAAGATCGTGGCGGATCAGGAAAAATATGCGGAAGGGTACACAAAAGGATATCTGATACCCGGCACCATCAAGATCGTGGATGATAAAGAACTCTCAGAACTTTCGCTTTCCCAGGATCTTTGCGGGAAAGACAGGGAATCGAATTATTTTAACAGGGTGGGTTCGCTTACCCGTCATAAGAGGGATATTGAAAGATTGTCTGAAAAGGCGCAAAAGCAGTATATGCAAACGCTTTATGATGCCACTGTAGGCTGTATGGGAAATGTAAGCCGCCTGGTAGGGGAACTTGAGGAGGATTACAAGGGCGGCGGAAGCTCATCAAAGTATAACAAAATGATGAAGGAGATGAAGAATCTCAAAAAGGCGCTGGCCGGGATGACCGGTACGATGATCGGCGTGGGTGCAGACACTTCGAAAGGGCATGTCGCTGCAGTCACAAAGATCAGGGAGCAGATGACAAAGGTGCTCGAAGCAGCGAAAGAGTATCAGGAGTATAAAAAACAAAAACAGACGGGCGAGGAGTGGATGCAAAATCCCGGCGAGGGTGAGGTGACAAGACAGGAACGCCGCTATCATCATGGGACAGATGTTAAGGATCTCATGACTGCGCAGCTGAAGGTTTTTGAAGAACTTGATAAAAAGCTCGAAGCCTGTCATGATGTGAAACGGAAAAAGCACATTTTGTCAGAAAACGCCGAAAAAAGGCAGGAAGAATATGCAGAAAGCGCACAGGCCTTGCAGAAAAAAAAGACCAGGGACAGAAATCTGTATCGGAATCACCTTTCCAGGATCATGTACCAGATTAAGGGGATAGCGCAGGCGGTCGAAAAAGCGCAGCCGCAAGATGTGAAGGCACAGGAATTATTATTTGACGCTGCGGTGGCTTTTGCACTGCTTGGAACCAAAACGACTGACCGGGAGAAGATGAAACAGGACATTGAAGAGACAACCGGTCGGAAACTGCAGGGATCCGATGATGACCTGATCAGGCGGGGCGTTGCCAGTCATTTAGTGCTGTCCGCCAAGGGTGTCAGGAGCATAAAGGAAGCGGATCAAAGCGCCGGGGAAATGCAGATGTATGATGCCACAAAGGATATGGATTTAACAGACCTTTCCAAGGCGGTGGAAAACCTGGCAGAGAAGCAGGTTTTTAAGAATTTCTGTAAGCATAACCGCAATCTTCTGGTGCCGAAAGACGTGCTTTACACACCGGAGATTCCACTGCCGTCACCGGAAAAGACAGCGGATATTTTTGAGGATTACAACATGATGGCAGATTTCAACGCGGTCTCGAAAAAAGCGGGAAGGAAGAGAACAGTGAAGATGGGAAAGAAATAGTAGCGGCAATGTAAAAGCCCCCGAATATCGGGGGCTTTTTTACCGGGACATCTGAGTTTGGACAATCATTTTTTGAAACTCTGTTTCTTGCCGTTCATTCCGCGTGCCTTCAGGATGCTCTTATAGGATTTCAGTTTCTTGGCCGGTACTTTGGCTTTTGCCTTCTTATGGATGCCCTTGAAGGCATTCTT
>JAEEKC010000359.1 GCA_016282215.1 Lachnospiraceae bacterium | reverse complement strand
TCCTCTGTTTATCGGTTTATCTGCGTAGTTATCACCAAAGTACCTGAAGGTAAAGATGATACATAACACTACGGCAACTATGATCAAAGACAATGCAATCTTCTTCAGCCTTTCGATCACTTCATCATTTGAGAACACATAATACCCAAGTATGAAAAAAACAAAGTAAAAAGCTATCCTGTATACAGATACAATGGGAGTGTTCAGTATCTGTGCAGCGCCCCATATCGGAAGGATAAACAGTGCCATCATCCATAAGGGCGTCCGCCTTGCCACCTCTGTCAATCTTCCTTTCTCAATCTTGCTGTTCGGCAAAAGTATCATGCAGTAAACCCACAGGAGATGCATATACCAGAGTACTCCGCTTCCCGTTGCAACCATTATCAGGTATATAACAGGGGCGGGTACACCTTCTGCAGCAAGGCCTTCGAACCCTCCTCCGAGAGACATGCTCACATATCCCTGGATGAATTGAAAAACAAATAGTCCTATGGTCGATGGAACCAGAAGCTTTAAGGTTTTGGATCTGATGAATTCCTTGTTTGAATGTGAATCCAGATACAGCCTGGCACTTATTCCCGAAACCATGAACAGCACCGGCATAAACCATGGATAGACCATGTACTGGAATCCGTCGTAATACTGAACAGGCAGATCGGTAATCCTTCCCAGACCGCCTAATACCCCCTCAGCATTATACATGTAGAATACGTGATAGATCACAACTATGATAACAGTGATCCATCTGATGTTATCAAGGTGGTATTTTCTCATACTATTCTCACCTCCGCAATTATTATTAACATCATCATATGCAGACGGCGGTCCGGCGTCAATCAATCATACTTTACATTTAGACGGTTTTTCTGTAAAAAATCGTTGCTTTTGCGGAGCTTAAAAGCTGGCTTGACATGAAAAGCTTTAGAGCGTATATTTTATGCGAAGTAAAAAGAAAGGCGCACTTACAGTGTGTTGGTGAAGAAATGAAAAACAGATAATCGGATTTGATAAACGCGAATATTTTATGTTTGGCCGAAAGGCCTGTTTGTGCATGCCGAATTGGATTATCGTATTCATTTTGAAGCCATTTGAGTGGTGCTTTTTCGGCATATAGTGGTTTTGATCTGGTATGAAATCTGCTTTCGGCGAAAGCAGGTTTTTTTGTGTGACAAACTCTAGGATTTCGGAGGTGATATATATGGCACAGATACAGGTGACAGGACTGACATTTGCCTATGACGGCAGTGCTGATGATATTTTTTCGGATGTAACCTTTTGCCTGGATACGGATTGGAAACTGGGATTGATCGGAAGGAACGGCAAAGGAAAGACCACGCTTTTAAATCTGTTTATGGAAAAATATGAGTATCAGGGAAGTATCTCGGGAAATACCCGGTTTGACTATTTTCCGTACCGTACTTCTGAGGCTGATCTAAAGCGAAATGCAGCTGATCTGATAGAAGAATGGAAGCCGCAGATCGAGCAGTGGCAGGTGCTCATCCAGATGAATGCGCTGAAGATGGATCCGGAGTGTCTGTACAGACCTTTTGGAACGCTCAGCTTCGGGGAGAAGACAAGGGTGATGCTCGCTGTGCTGTTTGCCGCGGAAAATGAATTCCTGCTGATCGACGAACCCACTAATCACCTGGATACAGCGGCCAGAGACATAGTAAAGGACTATCTGGCTTCCAAAAAGGGATTTATTCTGGTATCACATGACAGGGATCTGCTGGATAGCGTTTGCGATCATGTGCTGGTTCTGAACAGAGCGTCAATAGAGGTTCAATCCGGTAACTTTTCATCATGGTGGGAGAATAAAGAGAGGCGGGATTCTTTTCAACAGGCAGAGAACGAAAAGCATCTGAAGGAGATCGGCAAGCTTAAGGCGGCAGCAGACCGAAGCAGCAGATGGGCAGATAAAAATGAAGGCACCAAAATAGGATTTGATCCCAATAATGAGCATGACAGAAATATATCTACCCGCGCATATATCGGGGCTAAAACAAAGAAGATGCAGGCGCGTGTAAAGAGCTATGAAAATCGCATCGACAGGGAGATCGAGGAAAAAGAGGGACTGCTGAAGGATATAGAGACGGTCAGGGAACTGAAGATTGAGCCGCTTAAGTATCATAAAGAAGTGCTGGTCGAAGCAAATGAGCTTTCTTTAGGGTATGAGGATGCCGCCAATGAGATATTTTCGGGACTTCGGTTTTGTGTCAAAAGAGGAGACAGAGTCGTATTGACCGGCGAGAACGGATGCGGAAAATCCAGCCTGATCAAAGCGATCCTGAACAAACGTGATAATACCGAAATCGAGGCCAATGGATTGAGATCAAGCGGGAGACTGGAGGTGGCAAGCAATCTGGTTATATCCTATGTGAGTCAGGATACTTCCTTTTTGTCAGGATCGCTCCGTAAGTATTGCGAGTACAACGGTTTGGACGAAAGCCTGTTTTTTGCGGTATTGCGCCAGCTTGATCTCGGAAGGGAGCAGTTTTTCAAGAATATCGAAGAGTATTCCGAGGGACAGAAAAAGAAGGTCCTTATCGCTGCAAGCCTTATAACACCGGCGCATCTGTACATCTGGGATGAACCGCTGAATTACATAGATGTATTTTCCAGGATGCAGATCGAAAAATTGATATTGCAATACGAGCCGACTATGCTTCTGGTGGAACATGATGTCAGATTTCAGGAAAAAGTGGCGACGGATACAGTGCGGATAGGGTAACAAATACACCTATGGATGCAAGGTTGATGGTTACGGAATCTGTTCAAAGTGCAGGTCAAAACCGTGAAAATGGGAATGTAATCTGTTACTATATGAGTCAGTATCGACAGCTAAGGACTTCTACCCGGTTTTGATATGTCTGATGATCAGTATGTTTAGCCGGTGATCCGGTAAATATGAAAGGGGTGGTAAGATATGTCATTTCAGGCTTTTTTATTCAGGAGAATGGCATCAAAATCTGACAAAAAGAGAGATGCGTCACTTGTATTTCCGAGTGACATTGAGGCAGTAACTGACATCAATTACATCGG
>JAEEKC010000358.1 GCA_016282215.1 Lachnospiraceae bacterium | reverse complement strand
TATGATCTTTTGAAAAACATGGAAGATGTGACAAAAGAGAAAAGCCTGGGAATGTTTGATGCTGCGGAGGATGCGGATATTATGTCGCTGATGATCCCCTCGGTAGAATTAAACTTAGGACAGCTCAGTAACGCTCAGGATGTCAAACTATTGATGCGGGACGATTATACCGACAAACTTTCCGACGGTATTGCCGACGGCATTATGGCCGCATTTGAACGGATGGAAGGCAATGCGAAAGACCATATAGAAGAATAGGTACTGTAAATCCGATATGAAAAAACGGATCCGATATAAGACGGATCAATGGTAGTGTAAAGTCCGGTATGAATATTCAGAACAAATAAACTACCAATAAATAAAGAAAGGACAAAAAATGTCAGAACAAACACAATCACCCACACTGGTCCTTGCCAGTTCCAACAAGGGAAAACTAAACGAAGTACGCCAGATCTTGGCAGACAGTGAATTATCCGTCATCCCCTTAAGCGAGACGGGATTTACGGATGACATAGAGGAAAACGGCGAAACCTTCATGGAAAATGCCTATATCAAGGCAAAAGCCGTCTGCGACGCGCTGCAGCTCCCGGTACTTGCGGATGATTCCGGACTGGTCGTGGATGCCATGGACGGTGCGCCCGGCGTCATGAGCGCCCGTTTTATGGGCCGCGAGACACCCTACAGCGAGAAAAACGCAGCCATCATCAAAACTCTCGAAGGCGTGCCGGATGAAAAGCGCAGCGCACGCTTCGTCTGCGCCATGTGCGCGGTTTTTCCCGATGGCAGAAGATTTGATGTGGAAGAGACCATGGAAGGCCGGATCGGCTATGAGATCAAAGGTGAGCACGGCTTCGGCTATGATCCGATCTTTTTCCTGCCGGAGAGAGGCAAAACCTCTGCAGAGATCCTGCCGGAGGAGAAAAATGCCATCAGCCACAGAGGGAAAGCCCTTCGGAAGATGGCTGCGCTGCTGTTGAAAGAACTCTGATCATATTGAATAAACCAGTTCAAAAACCGGTATGAGAATTAAATGCCAATAGCTGCTGATCATAAAAAAGGAAAAAACATGGAAAATGCAAAAAGAATCCTGATCGTCGGTGATACCCACGGACGTAATGATGACCTGAAAAAACTCCTGAAAAGAATGGAAACCCCGGATCTTTTGATCCATACGGGTGATATGGAATGCGATCCGGAAAAGATCGAAAAAATGGCCGACTGTGAAGTGGCATGGGTTACCGGCAACTGTGATTTCGGCGCAAACTTTGTCAGAGACAGGGAACTGACCATCGGAAAGCATAAGATCTTACTGACACACGGCCATAAGTACAGTGTCAGCGTGATGTACGATATTCTGATCGAAGAAGCGCAAAAGCGCGGGGCAGACATCGCAATCTTCGGCCATACTCATAAACCTTTGATCCAGCAGGACGCGGGGCTGTATCTGATCAATCCCGGCAGCCTGACGTATCCGCGTCAGGATTCCCGAAAACCGACCTTTATCATGATGGAGATCGATGACCGGGGGGAAGTTCATTTTACACTGAACGAGCTGTAGTAACAAGACGCGCAAGACAAGAAAAAGGACACTGAGAATGCTCGCATTCAGAGGTGTCCTTTTATCTTGTCTTATGAGTCGCCTACGGCGACGGTTCGTGACGAGAGAAACGAGTCACGAACAGAGCGTCTTGTTACGGAATAGAATGAAACGAATCACAAACAGAGCACTGTGCACTCTTGCACAGTGCTCTGTTGTTTGTTACAATAATCACTAATCGTAATAGTATGGATTTTCGGACAACAGTGTATAGTCCGATAGGAAAAAAACGGAGCCGATAAACTACGGATCAATTGAAGAAAGGCGGGAAAAACAATGAAGAGATTAGGCAGGAAAGGGTATCTGTTTACGGGACTGCTCCTGGCGGCGTTTTTTATGCTTTCACTTATGAGCATACCGGCACAGGCGAGGGTTGTCGTGGATGAAATTACAAGCGGCAAGGGTGGAGCCCAGACAAAAACGCCGTATCTGGCCGTCACCGGGACGTTGGATGCAACGGTCAGCTATAGTTTTGATGATATCTGGGCTGACGATGAGTATCCGACTGTAACGGAGATGGGAATGGCTATTTCCCAGGGATCTGATAATGATACTGCAGCAAATGCGACGATCAATACAAACACTAGGGCGGCGTATAACGCGGTCAAGACGTATTTTGCTGAAAACAGCGGTTTAAGTGATATCGCATTAGAACAGGAACTGGATAAGATTCAAGTGACAGTAAACAATAATACGGCGCTTGCGACTACATCTGCGGACCTGCACTGGTATGAGTGCAGCGATTCAACCGCTTCGGATCCGGTAGAGGTAAATACGATTGAGGGAGATACCTTCAAGGGTGGAAAGTATTATTATTTTACCGTTCCGATCAGCGCAGGTGATGCGACGATGAAAGCTTCTAAAAGAAGTGTAACTTTGACTGGCAGATTCAGATCCTGCAAAGTCAATTTTGGTAGTTACGGTCTCGGATCTGTTTCAAGTTCGGTATTCAAGTCACCGGTATTTTATGCGAAACCGCTGATCATGGTCGGTGGGAATGATGTGGCTTATGAAGGATATACAAATCTTTCCGTTGATCAGGCACTGGCCGGTGAAAAAAACCAGACATTAACAGTTACGGCAAAGAAATCCGTTTCCCAGACACATATCCAGGGTGTCAGTGCACGTTTTCAGCGATATGACACTTCTATTACCGGAAACTGGGCGACAATGGGGAGCGATGAATTTTTCGTAGCTGGTAAAAAGTACCGTGCGGCGTTTTTCCTGTCACCTGCAAGAGGCTATGAAATACAAAATGGATTCAAAGTGAAGATCGCTGATAATAAGGATATGGATTACAGTATCGATCTGAAACAGGAGACAGCAAATTACACCGACCCGACCCATGTTTTCTATGGCCCGGAGTTTACGGTTTCTTCTGCGGTGTCAGATCCCTGGACATCGGGACCCTCGGGTGAACTGTACTCTTCTGCCGGTTATGCGCTGTTGCGTTCGGATACCTATGATCTTGCGATGCTGCGTTATCTGTATGATCAAAACCTTGTTTTGTTAAATGGTACCGAAGACGTTGGTGGTACAACGGTATATATTTATAAACTGACAAAGTCTAAGGCAATAGCTACCAGGAATCTTACTATAGAAAGAAAAACATCGATCGGTGACCTTGGAAACAATTGTCTTTCCTGTCTGAAATACTTTGTTAATCTTGAAAAGTTTACTTTTATACCGGGAAACAACTTAGAAGCAAAAGGGACGAACATCTCTTACGACCTGACCAAGAATATCAGGCTGAAAGAGTTTGTTTTGAAATGCAGCAGTGTTGCAATCGATGAAACTTCAAGCGCAACAACCAAAATGAAGCTTCCTTCGGGGATTGAGGCTTTGGAGATTAATGATTGTACGGATATCAAAAATATTGACAGGGTATTAAAGGGTCTTACAAATCTGAAATCTTTCAAGTCGGCAAAAACGACGAATAATTATACAATGGGTCTGGAACATGTCAGCCTGCTGAGCAATACGAAACTGAATACTGTTATCATACAAAATTTAGAGCAGTTGAAATATCTGCAATTTCCGAAGTCAAATGAGACAGAGATTTTAGCGAATATCCTGAGTTGTACGGCGCTTGATGAAATTCAGGCAGAGGGCGCAAAGCTGAAGCCGACTTTTACAGGAAGTAATATTCGATATCTTATGGCACCGAGCGCGACTTTCAGTGGTTTGTATCTGAAAGGGAATAATGTACTGGAATATGTGTATCTGAAGGGTGCAACATTCAACGGAGATGCGGATCTGTCATCCTGTAAGAATTTGTCCAAGGCAAATCTTGCGAATGTTAGATTGGCAAATAACTGCACCATGGATCTTTCCGGTTGTAAATTGAATCAGGCCTGCATGTCGACCTATGTGAATAACACCGGTTACGGCACCGTTGCATTTGACGGATTCCGCTTAGGACAGAATGCCATTTTGGATCTGTCAGATAATGACATGATTTACTATAACACGAGTCAGGTTTCTGCCGGCCCGAAGGATCTGAATCTTTCGAATCTTTCCATGGGAGAGGGATCGCAACTGGATCTTTCCGGTAATAAACTGGTAACGGTTTCAATCGGAAACGGAATCAGCGGTGTTTCCTATGGGCTGAATCTTTCCAATAATAAACAACTTACAACATTAAGCAAGAAAACGAATTCGACACTGGCGGCGTTGGATGTCAGCGAGTGCTCTTCGCTGACGGCGATCCCGGAAATAACTGCGCCGACTACCGGAATGGATCTGAATTGTAACGGTTGTTTCATGCTCACATCGATCCCGACGGGGGTTATTTACAAAAACTTGAGCGCATCGGAGACAGGACTTACATCACTTACGCTGGGATCATCTTCGGAAGGGAAATTCAGAAGCGGTGCAAT
>JAEEKC010000357.1 GCA_016282215.1 Lachnospiraceae bacterium | reverse complement strand
CTTACGGACGCGGACCGAAGGGCGAGATCTGGAAGATCGAGGAATGCGTGTTTGAACTGATCGATCTGGCAGGAAGCCTGTTATCGAAGGATGCGGACTTTTTCCTGATCAATTCCTATACGACGGGCTTGCAGCCTGCCGTGTTGACCTACATGCTGGGGGAAGCCATAGCGGCAAAGAGAGGCGGCCTTGTTGAGTCAGATGAGATCGGCCTTCCCGTCAGGAAGAACGGACTGATCCTCCCCTGCGGTGCCAGCGGTCGGTGGATGAATAACGGATGAGCAGGTAACGGATGAGGGATGTTGAATATTAGATAATTTAGGAGGAACCCAATGGAACAAAACATGAAAAAAGCCGGTATGCTGATCAGTATTTATATGGGCATTACCATGAGCCTGTGCCTGTCGCTTCTCGGCAATATCACCGGCGGTCATTTTTCACCGGTACTCTTTTTGATCACCTTTGTAGTCAGTGCAGTGATCAGTCTGGTGATCGGCGTTCTCGTTCCCATGAGAAAGGTGTCGCAGGCAGCAACAAAGAATATGAAACCGCATAGTTTTCCGGCCAGATGTATGGAGAGCCTGATCAGTGACCTGATCTATACACCGGTCATCACGCTGGCCATGGTTTCCCTTGTCAGGGCAATGCTCCCGGCGCAGGCAAAGGCGACGCTGCCGCCATTTGCCATCATGTTTCTCAGTTCGCTGCTCATGTGCCTGGTGGCCGGATTTGTGCTGATCTTTATCTTTATGCCGGTCTTCATGAAGCTTGCGTTTCGCCAGTGCGGTATCCCGTTCCCGCCTAAGGGGCCGCAGTCAAAGCCGGAATAGTCAATTTCTTTTGAAAAATCCTTGACAGAGGCACAGGGCTGTGTTAATGTAGACAAGGTCGCAAAAAGCGGCTGTGCCGAAGACAGCAGGTGCCAAGTGGCGTAAGAGTGTTACCGCCTGCCGAGGAGATATGGATCTGTATACTTAACTGATGTCCGTTTGGATGTTGTGAGATACGAGCCTTTCCTGTTTTCGGGGAAGGCTTTTTTACATGATACTCCTATCTTAGGCAAAAGAAAATCTGATAAGGAGGTAAAGCAATGGCAAAGGTTGAATTGAAGCAGCCGATCGTAGCAGAGATCGCTGAAGCAGTCAAGGATGCCCAGTCCGTAGTCCTGGTGGACTACAGAGGTCTGACGGTGGAGCAGGATACCAGACTTCGCCGCCTGTGCCGCGAAAACGGTGTGACCTATAAGGTTTACAAAAACACCATGATGAATTTCGCGTTCAAGGGAACAGATTTTGAAGGGCTTTCTTCTCTTCTTGAGGGACCCAGTGCCGCAGCGATTTCCAAGGAAGACGCAACGGCTCCTGCAAGAGTGATCGGAAAGTTCGCAAAGGAAGCACCTGCACTTGAGATCAAGGGCGGCGTTGTGGAAGGCGTTCAGTATGACGCAGCAGGCATCGCAAGCATCGCAACGATCCCGAGCAGGGAAGAACTTCTTTCCAAGCTGCTTGGCAGCATCCAGTCACCGATCGCAAACTTCGCCCGCGTGATCAATCAGATCGCAGAAAAAGGCGGCGCATCGGCAGCGGCAGCAGACGCACCTGCAGCAGAAGAGGCTCCGGCAGCTGAAGAAGCACCTGCAGCTGAGGAAGCTCCCGCAGCAGAATAATCAAAAATATTACAACAATAATAACAGTAGTGGGAAGTCCGTTATGAAAAATACGGCGCCCGGAAACTACAACTAAATTATGGAGGAAAATGAAAATGGCAAAGTTATCTATTGATGAAATTATCAGTGCTATTGACGAGCTTACCGTTCTTGAGCTGAACGATCTGGTAAAAGCTTGTGAAGAGAAATACGGCGTATCCGCAGCAGCAGGTGTTGTTGTAGCAGCAGCAGGCGCAGCAGGCGGCGAGGCAGCTGAGGAGAAGACCGAGTTTGACGTAGAGCTGACTGAGGTTGGTCCTAACAAGGTTAAGGTTATCAAGGTTGTTCGTGAAGTAACCGGTCTTGGCCTGAAGGAAGCTAAGGACGCAGTTGAGGCTGCTCCGAAGGTAGTAAAGGAAGGCGCTTCCAAGGAAGAGGCTGAGGATATCAAGGGCAAACTGGAAGCTGAAGGCGCTAAGGTTACTCTGAAATAATCCAGACAGACAATATGCGAGATCATAATACAGAAAGTCCGGGCAAGCCCGGACTTTCTTTCCATACAAAATTTCAAAACCTTATTTGGATCGTCTATGTCATGCTGGCAGTTTTGCTGCTTTTGGTCATAGGCTTTGGTGTGATGCATCCGGACAGTTATGGTGAGCTTCGGAGTGTCTGGTCAGGGAAAAAGACGCTGTTTATGATGACGGCAGGACTTTTTCTGTCCCTCCTTTTGATCTGGGCGGTCAGTTATGCCATGGCCCGGATGACGCCGAAGAAAGAAACCGGTATTCTGCTGATCCTCACCGGTGCTGCATTGGCCGCGCAATTATTCTTGCTTTTTCATTATCCGATCCAGATCTGGTGGGATAATACCAGCGTGCTTTCCAGTGCCATCAGTATTGTGACCGGCCATCATGAGTGGTTTGACAAGGACTATTTTAATCAGCTCGGACATCAGAACTGCTTTTTATTTTTGACGGTTGTTCTGTACAAGATCGCTGATCTTTTACATATTTCCAAAAACAATATTTCCCTGTATTTCAGTCTGATCGATCTTCTGGCGCTGGATGCATCGGCCGTCTTAAGTGCGCTGACCGCGATGCGGATCAAAGACGGCAGGACCGCTAAAAGGGTATGGGTATTTTGGCTTTTATGGCCGGGAACCTATCTGTTTGCCGGCTATTACTATACGACGAACATGTCCCTTTTCTTCCTGACGCTGTATCTGTATCTTGTCAGTCTGGCCTGGGAGAAAAAACGCAGCCCTGTATTCTATATCGTGCTGGGACTTTTAACAGGGTTTGGCTGTCAGTATCGCGCAACCATGCTGATCGCGGTGATCGCCACGGTCTGCTATGCATTTTTCAGGCTGCCGAAGGCACCGGTCCGCGCAGCTCTTCTGATGGCAGCAGGTGCAGCGGTGATGATCCTTCTGCTTCGTTTTTCCTACGGAAAACTGATCCCGGAATATGACGAGCAGGCAAGGTTTCCGGTCACCCACTGGCTGATGATGGCGGCACAGGGGAACGGAGAATACAATGATGCCGACCTGGCCTTTACCGATTCCTTTCCCACAAGGGCGGAAAAGGAAAAGGCGACCAGGGACGAATATATAAGACGGCTGAAAGACCTTGGCTTTTTCGGCTGCATCGGCCTTGCGGCGCGGAAGACAACGCATAACTGGTCCTATGGCAATCATTCTTATTATCCGCTGTTTCACAGATATGACAGGCTCTCTGACCTTCTATGGACACCGGATCACGAATTGTCATTTTATCTGCAGCAGCTCTTTCATCTGTCGGTCTTCATCCTGGTGTTTGCCGGTCTGTTTGCGCGGGCGCTGGACAGATGGACGAAAGGCGGTTTCAGGGAGTGGCTTGATGACCGTTGCGAGGTGAAACACCTGCGTACGGAACTTGAGGTGGATTACATCGGCTTTTTGCAGATCCTCTTAGTGGGCGGATTTTTGTTCTATATGCTTTGGGAAACTTATCCTTATTACAGCGTCGGCTTTCTTCCCGTGCTCTTTATTCTGGCGGCGGAAAGTCTGGACTGGATCTGCGATATAATCTATGCACTTATGCAAAGGT
>JAEEKC010000356.1 GCA_016282215.1 Lachnospiraceae bacterium | reverse complement strand
GCCCAGGCAGAAGCCTCTTCCAATTTAGAGCGCTTTGACGGCGTCAAGTACGGCTACCGCACAAAGGATCCCATGGGAGAGCGGGATTATCATGAAATGGTGAAACGTTCCCGCAGCGAAGGTTTTGGCGCCGAAGTACGAAGGCGGATCATGACCGGCTGTTTTGTGCTGAGTGAAGGATACTATGATGCCTATTACGCAAAGGCGATGAAGATCAGGGAAAGGATCCGGGAGGCTTATGACAGACTTTTGACAGAATATGACCTGCTCCTCGGCCCTGTTATGAAAGATCCGATCCCGAAGATCGGGGAAAGCCTGAAGGATCCGTTTCGGATGTACAGCGGCGACCTGTATACGGTAGCTGCCAATCTGACGGGGCATCCGGCCATCAGTTTTCCTGCGGTAAAAGATGCGGAAGGGCTGCCCATCGGCCTGCAGCTGACGGGACGGTATTTTGAGGAAGGGCTGTTGTTTGCGGCTGTGGAGGCACTGGAAAACCAACAGGAATAATAAAACATGAATATAGAAGACGATTATCTGACCGATATCGGTCTCGAAGTCCATATCGAACTGAATACAAAGACCAAGATCTTCTGCGGCTGCGCATCTGCTTTCGGGGGAAGGCCGAACAGCCGTGTCTGTCCCGTATGCATGGGCATGCCGGGGACGCTTCCCGTGCTGAATGAAAAGGTGATGGAATCTGCGGTTCTGGTAGGCCTTGCCACCAATTGCAGCATCACACCGGTTTTTCATTTTGACAGAAAGAACTATTTCTATCCGGACAATCCGCAGAACTATCAGATTTCGCAGCTGTATCGGCCCATCTGTCAGAACGGTTATATTGAGATAAAAACCGGCGATGAAAAGGAGTCTGCGGGCGCAGTGAAAAAAGTCCGGATCCGCGAACTCCATATGGAGGAGGATGCGGGGAAGCTTTTTCATGAGGACGGAAAGACTCTGGTGGATTATAACAGAGCCGGCGTGCCGCTGCTCGAGATCGTATCCATGCCGGATATGCATGATGCCGGAGAGGTGCTTTCTTACCTGGAAAACCTTCGGACGCAGATCCGGTATCTGGGCGTATCGGACTGCAAGATGCAGGAAGGCTCCATGCGAGTCGATGTGAATCTTTCCGTCAGAAAGAAGGGGGATGGCACGCTCGGCACCCGGACAGAAATGAAAAACTTAGGGTCTTTTCGGGCTGTGGCAGCGGCCATCGCCCATGAAAAAAGCAGGCAGGTCGCACTGATTGAGGAAGGCGGCGTTGTCAGGCAGGAGACCAGGCGATGGGACGAAGCGGCGGGCGAGTCTTTTTCCATGCGGTCAAAAGAAGATGTGAACGATTACCGGTATTTTCCGGAACCGGATCTTTTGCCCTTTGTAGTGACGGAAGAATATATCCGGGCATGCAGGGATAAGCTGCCGGAATTCCGGCCGGCAAAGATGCGGAGATATAAAGAGGAATATTCGCTGCCGGACGGGGATATCGAGATCTTAACAAGGGAACGGCCCATTGCCGAACTCTTTGAGGAAACGGCGCGGCTCAGTCACAATCCCAAACAGGCATCGAATTGGCTGATGGGCGAGCTGCAGCGCCTGATGCGGGAGACGGGGACGGATCCCGAGGATATTCGCATCACACCGCAGCATTTATCGGCCCTGATCAAAATGACAGAGCGGGGTGAGATCAATTTTACGGTAGCAAAGGAAGTCTTCGGCGTCATGTTTGACGAAGGGAGCGATCCGGAAGCTTATGTCAGGGAACATGGACTGCTGCAGATCAGCGATACGGATGCCCTTTCTGAGGCGGCAAGGCGTGTGATAGAAGAAAATCCCGGACCCGTGAGTGATTATCTGGGCGGGAAGCAAAAAGCCATCGGTTTTCTGGTGGGGCAAACCATGAAGGCCATGGGAGGAAAAGCCGATGCAACGAAGATCCGGCAGCTTTTGGAGCAGATGCTTTTATCAGATCCTTTGCCCTGATTGTATTGATATTTGTACACGTTTGTGATAGTCTTTTTACATATCAAAAGAAGAACTGCAGCAGAGGGGACGACAGAGTCGTTTTTGATAGGAAGAAGAAACTCAAAAAAGCAGTAAATAGCGGAGGTAGAGAACATGGATGTTTTGAAGAAAAGATGGCTGAAGATCTTGTTTATGATGTCGTTTGTGCTGACCCTTGTTTTACCGGCAAAGGCAGTAAAGGCGGCGGATTACGATGTATGGGTGAACGGAGAGCAGTTCACTGATGCGAAAACAAGCATTACCTGCGGCAGCGGCACCGCGGTTTATGACAATGCTACGAAAACGCTGACACTGACGAATGCGACCATCGATCAGTCTGCAGTTAACCCCAAAAGCAGCATGAAATGCCTGATCTACACAGGGAATGCGGAACTGAATATTGTATTTGGCGGTACCAATGTACTCGATGGCAAAAATAATGCAGCGGATGACTATGATTATGGCATCACTGCGCCGCAGAAGTTGACGATCAAGGGGAAGGACGCTTCCGCAAAGCTGACTATTCAGAATATATGTAATGGTATATCGGTAAATCAGTATGAAACGGAAAGCACCAATTCCCTGACACTTGAAAATGCAAATATTGATATTTCGGCGAAAACGACAGGTACATATGATTACGGCGACTGTATCGAGGCGGTGGGAGATCTGGCAGTTACGGGATGTACGCTGAATCTGACAGCAACCGGCGGCAACAAAAACGCGATCGTTTCTCACAGTTCCAAGGTAGTCGTGTTTAAGAACAGCACCATCAACATTAAAACCGTGGCATCCTGCATTTCTGTCGGCGACAGCGGTTCCAAAGAAGGCGGCGTACAATTTGATAATTGTAAAGTAACGCTGCTGAAAAATACAGTTGATGCCTATGGTGGGGAACCTGAAAAGCAGTACGCTGTCGAACTGCAGGATTCCTGGGATGATACCCAGACGCCCAGCGTGAATCTGGGTGTATTCCGTACGTTCTCTATCATTGGCGGCGGCAGTTTTGAAACAGACGTCAAGACCGGTGTAACCAACCAGACGACTGCTTCCAAGATCACTCTGCCGAAGGGTTCCAGTTTCTATCAGTCCGGCAATGCAGCAGATGGCTGGGGCAATCAGATCGTAGGTTCCAAGAAAGTAAAGATCACCATTGGCACAGGCACAGCCCTGATCGACGGCAGCGGTAAGGATGCCGGCAGCGGCAGTGGCGGCGGTGAAGGCGGCGGATCCGGAAATGGAAACGGCGGCGGTGGAAATGGCGGCGGATCCGGAAGCGGAAATGGCGGCGGAAATGGAACAGGTGATGGTAACGGCAGCGGAAACGGCGGTGGAAACGGCAGCGGCGGCAATGGTTCCGGTGACAGGGCAACGCAGAAGGGCGAGGACGGAACGTTCCTTAGCAAGGGAGCATCCATGGAAGCGGCAGAAAGTTTTCTGCTGGATTATTCTTCCGAGAGCGATCCTGCCGGAACGAGTTTCGGCATCCTGTGCGCAAGATCTACCAAGACGACAAATAATTCTGTAAAGGTTAACTGGAAGAAGGTAAGCGGCGCATCCAAGTATCTGGTTTTTGCCGCTAAATGCGGAAAAGGAAATAAGGTAAAACAGATCGCCGAAACAACCGGCACTTCCTATAACTTAAAGAAGCTGGACGGCGCGAAGATCAAAAAGGGAACCTATTATAAATTTGTGATCGTGGCCATCGATGGCAGCAATGATGTCATTGCCACCTCCAAGATGGTTCATTCCGCAACGCTTGGCGGAAAGGTCGGCAACTGCAAGACGATCACCACCAAGGCAAAGAAAAACAAAGTATCCCTGAAAGCGAAGAAGACCTTTAAGTTGAAGGCAAAACAGACGGCACAGAAGAAGAGCCTGAAGATCAAAAAGCACAGGGCAGATCAGTATGAGAGTTCTGATGAAAAGGTTGCCACCGTCAACAAGAAGGGCGTGATCAAAGGCGTGGCACCCGGCAAATGCAGTGTATTCGTTTATGCACAGAACGGTGTGTACAAGGAGATCAAAGTAACGGTCAAGTAAAGAAAATAAGAAAAGGCACAGACACCCCTTGACAGATGTTGT
>JAEEKC010000355.1 GCA_016282215.1 Lachnospiraceae bacterium | reverse complement strand
CATCATGGTATAGGTCACGCCCCACAGAATGTAAGTCACTGCGGCGTATGCCACCAGGCCTCTTCCGTCCAGCGCAGGCGGCGCCGCAAACATGACGAACAGGATCACCGCATTGGTGAGCGTTCCGATCATCAGCCAGGGCCTGAATTTTCCGAAACGGGTTTTGGTCTTGGCTACCACAATGCCCATGATGGGATCGTTAAATGCATCGAAGATCCTGGCGATCAGCAGGATCGCGCCCATGGCAACCGCGCTGACACCGAGCACATCCTGGAAATAGTACAGTACGTAACTGGCTGACAGCATGTAGACCATGTCTTTTCCAACGGCACCGAGGCCGTAGGAGATTTTTTCTTTCAGGGACAGATTCATGTTGTGTTCTTCCTTTCTTATTTATACACTCACCGTAAACTCCACTTCCTTCGTCTCTCCGTTCTGCAGGCTCAACTTCAGTTTCCCATCTCCTGCCTGTCCTTTGGTTTTGACATAGCATCCGAACATACCGCCCTGGAGGCTGACAACGGAAGGTCCGATCAGCTCAATGGCGCCGGTTGCCTCGAGTGTCACCGGATCGTTGGCGAAGGGTAACTGGTTGCCGTTTTCATCTGTCAGCATGAACCGAACCGCTGCCACATCGTAGGTATGGGTTTCGGCCAGTTCCGTGTGGCTGACTTTTACCTGCAGACAGGTCTTGGTCATGGGCGTTTTCGTCAGGGTTTTCACCACTTCGCCGCCCCGGATAGCCTCAAACCGATAGGTGGTGGAAGCGCCGCCCCAGTCGCCGATGTAGCGGTTGTAGAGTTCCACGGCATCGGTCATTTTCATATGGTACTGCACCATCAGTCTGCCGGCTTTTAAGTACATGGTTTTGCTCATGCCGTACAGTCCGACTCTTGCCACTTCATTGAGCAGGTCTTTGACCGCATCCGCCTGAGCCTTTGGCATATTCTCTTTTTCTTCCAACAGGTTACCAATATAATCATTTACCGGGATTGGCCCGTGGCGCAGGTTCTTGTAGGGTGAATCCCCTGCGTAAAATTCTCTGATAAACACGTCGTTTTTATACATCCTGACGCTGTCCGCATTGGTATAGATAAAGATGTCGCCCCTGTTGCAGCCGGGATGTTCTCCGATATCCATGGAAGAAGAAAGTTCCAGAACCGGCTTTTCATCCTGCTGCATCGCATAGACAAAAGCCGCCTGCTTGGGATTGCGGAACATATCCATCACGCCATGGTAGCAGATGCGGTCACCGCTGCCGAAATCCTTATGGGTATTATAATCAAACATGCACCAGCCAAAACTGCCGCTGATATCTTCCTGTCTGGCCACTTCGTCCAGCACATTCGCATGCCTCTTGGCATGTTCCATCCTGTGTTCCTCCCAGTCATAGGCTTTGGTGGGATACATATGTCCGTTATACTCGCTGATCAGGTAAGGCCTTTCTGTATCGGACGTTACATCGCTCTTTTTCTCGCAGCCTTTCTTCTTGCCTTCATGGGAGAAATCATTATAGGTAAAAACGTCCTCCAGAAAACTGCCCTTCTTATAGCAGCGCACGCCGCCGGTCTGACGCGACGGATCCAGCACATGGGCCATTTTGTTGGTCCGCTCGTAGAAAGGATCATCATCCACAGACTCATTGATACGCACGCCCCACAGGATAATGGACGGATGGTTGCGATACTGCGTCACCATGGTGCGGACATTTTCCACCGCCTGCTCCTTCCAGTCATCATCGCCGATATGCTGCCAGCCGGGAAACTCCGTGAACACCAGAAGTCCGAGTTCATCGCACTTATCAATGAAGGACTGCTTTTGCGGATAATGGGAAGTCCGCACGGCATTCACACCAAGTTCCTCTTTCAACAGGATCGCATCGAATTCCTGCATGGAATCCGGCATTGCATAGCCAACATAAGCATAACTCTGATGCCTGTTCAGACCGCGGATCTTCAGTTTTCTTCCGTTTAAGTAAAATCCGTTCTTCTTAAATACCGCCTTCCTGAAACCGAAGGTGGTGATCACTTCATCGCATACCCCGCCGCTGCCGTCACAAAACTCCGTCTTCATTTCATATAAAACAGGGTGTGTCACATCCCAGAGTTCCACATCACCGATGGAAAAAGTGAGTTCGCAGGCACCGGTCTCCACGGGTGTAGTCGCAACCTCGCCTAAAACCTGCCAGTCCTCTTCTCCTTTTTTGCGAATGGACTGACGCAGCACAAAGTCCGTCCCCGCCCCGGTGATCTCAATGCGCGAAAGCGTCTTGGACGCATGCGCCCGAAGGAACGGTTTTTCCTCACCCAGATCTTCATAATATCTGTCCGCCAGTCTGGTGGTCACAAAAACATCCCTGATATAAGCCGGATTGTTGATGGTCAGATACACATCCCTGTAGATCCCTCCATAGTTCATGTAATCGATCACAAAACCGAAATGCGGCACATTCAGACTTTCGCGGCTGTCCACTCTGACCACCAAAAGGTTATCCTCGCCTAACTTTAAATGCTCCGTCAGATCAGTCGTAAAAGCGGTATAGCCACAGTGATTCTCGCAGATCTTCTTTCCGTTCAGATATACGGTCGCATCATGTCCAACCGCCTCAAAAGTCAGAAGCACGGTTTTGCCGGCCCACTCCTTTTCCCCGTAAATATGCCTGACATATCCGCAGAGCATCTGATACTCATGCTCATCAAAATAATGAAAAGGCAATTCTGCCGTGGTATGCGGAAGCCGAACCTGTGTCAGCGACGCACGGTCAAAATTGCCCTGTATCAGATCATCATCAAATTGCTGCGTAAATTCCCAATCGTTGTCGAGATAGATTCTCTGCCCCATAGTAAACCTCCCAATTGCATCAGTAGTATTTCAGTTCCGTTTTTTCATATCGAACCACACACTACTATTCAGTATTCCCCAATACTTTCTCCATCAATACATACCCCTATGATACCACAGACACCGGAAAAAAACTATTGATTTTTCAAGGGTTTTCCCATGTTTTTCCAAAGATTTTTCCCAATGTCATCCGGGATTTCAAATAGCAAAATGTAAAGTTTAGAAATTTATTTGTAAAATATACTTGACATATTTCCATTGTCGGTGTAGTATGATGTCAGAAGCTTCAAGAAACACTTTTTCAAAACCAAAACAACACCAAACAAATAAGGCAGCATAAAGAGCGGTAAAAAGCCGAAGCCAAAACCACTGATAGAATAAGGAGGAACCCACATGAATACAATGACAATCAGAAAACGCAAAAGCATTAAAGATCTCCCCACAGGAGCAAAGATCGGATGGCTGATTGCCCTGGTTATGGCACTCACCGGATTGACGATGATCGTACTGGATATGGCCGGTGTGATCGAAGGCAGTTCCGTCTTAGAGCAGGGTCTCTGCACCACAGCATGCCTGAGCAGCGCTCTTCTGTCGTGCCACTACAGAGATGATCTCTACGAAGAAGAGTAAGCAGGCGCTAACAAAAACACGCAGCCGAAATACTACTGATCAATTTAAGGTAGCGAAGCATCCGGTATATTAATACGCAGTCAAAACACTATTGATTAATTCGAAAGGAAGGTAACTATCATGTCAAGTGCATATAAAATCGGAGTTGCAGTCGGTATTACAATCGGAATCATCATTTTTGTTCTGCTGTATCGTCTCGTCAACAAAGACGGTAAATGGAAAACCGAATATGACGAAAAGCAGGAGGCCGTCAGGGGAAAAGGATTCAAATACGGATTTTTCACTATGATTCTCTATAATGGTGCGATCATCATTTTATCCGCAACAGGCTTCACTATCCCGATGATACATGAAGTGGTTTTATTCACAGGCATTATGCTCGGAGCGATTGTCATGGCAAGCTATGATATCTGGCACGATGCATACATGGGACTGAATACCAACGCAAAAGGATTCGCGGTTTTTGCAATCGTTGTTGCAGGCATCAATCTCCTGAGTGCCTTATTCTCCTGGAAGGACACGGAAATGTTCGAAGCAGGAAAGCTGCAGTTTCCCTTTATGAATCTGATCTGCTGTCTCTCATTTGTCCTGATCGGTATTCAGCTGTTTGCGAAATCCATCATGGATAAGAAGGAAGAAGAGGAGGACTAAGCCATGAAGAACCTGAAATTAAAAGCAGCCCGTGCCGGCAAGGACCTCTCACAGGATGATCTTGCAAAAGCCGCCGGTGTATCCCGCCAGACTATCAGCGCGATCGAAAAAGGCGATTATAACCCCACCATCAACCTGTGCATCAACATCTG
>JAEEKC010000354.1 GCA_016282215.1 Lachnospiraceae bacterium | reverse complement strand
CGCTCTTCAACCCGTCATACCGTGGCACGCCGGTCAGCTTCAGCGCATCGTACCCTACGTAGTCATAGACGGGATGGGAGAGATTTTTAATCTCATATTTGGAAGCGCAGAAATACAGTCTGGTGTTATCGCGAAGGCGTGTCTGTGCCAGCGCGATCTTCTGCACGCTCATGCCGTGCTGCACGCAGCAGACATGGAAATCCGTCAGGTTCCGGACATAACTGGAATTGATGGTACCGAAATTGTTAAACGCAAAGACCGTCGAATTGGAAATGACCATGTAATCGGCCATCAAAAAGATCAGGCGGTGCAGCACGCTTCCGCGGATCAGCGGCTTATAGCCCTCCGCTACCAGTCTCTTATAATCCGGTGTGTTTTTATCGATCAGATAATAGTGTTTGTTTCCGTCATTCTGCGCCACCGCATATTTATACAGATACTCTGCCGAATCCCCGCCCTTATAGATCTTGTCCAGATACATCCAGATGGGACGGCGCTTGATAAACGGCCTGGTCACAAAATAGCAAAGCCGGATGGCAATAAACAGTTTTGCCCGCAGGTCAAAGGAAAACAGCATCTGCAAAAGCAGCATGAATTCATAAAACCATACCACCGGCAGTATCGTCCGGCGGATCCGAAGGGATGTCAGTTTCTTGCGGCGCTTTTTCGATACAAGATAGCGCCCGCCCATCTTGAAGGTCCAGTAGTTGCTGGGGAATCTGGGGCTGACTCTGCAAAAATGTCCGGACATGGCCATGTGGATCTGATAAACCTGGTCGCCGAACCTTGCATAGCAGGCAAACTCATCAGGATGCACATTCAGATCTTCCAGCGTCAGATGGAAGGGATGGGTTTTATAGATGGAAATGCCGAAGGCCTTCTGCAGGGCATATCTGCCGTTATACTCGATCTCGTACTTTTTGCCCCCGTACATAAAATACACTTCATCTGCCATGGAATATAGCAGCGTGCCGACCTGTCCGTCGATCTCCAGCTTTCCGTCCCTGGCGTCCATGAATTTAATGTCCACTTTCAGGGGCTTGATGTCATCCCGGAGCATCACGCCCGCATCACCGTACCCCGGCCTCGGACCCTTGGACTCCATCAGATGATATTTGTATTCCGGCCCATGCTTCATAATACCGAAGATCCAGGAAAGCCTGGGTCCGATGCGGCACTCTTCCACGTTGCGGCCGTTCAGGATCACCGGATCGTCGAGCAGCAGCAGAAGATCCGTCACCAGTGAAAAGAACTCCTCTTCACTTCCTTCAATGGCATGTTTATTTTTGTTATTGAAATTACCGATATAGCGGCTCCGAAGCCCCATCAGGATATGATACTGGACAAACTCAGGGATCTCTCCTTTTTCCGCCTTCAGCCCCGCCAGATAAGGAAGCCAGAAATCACGGATGGCTTCCATGTAATACTCTTTGCGGTAAAGCCTGCGGTAGAATACCGTATCACCCTCATAGGGGAAATCCGTATGATAAGAAGCTTTCCCCGTAAATACGAAACTGTCTTCCTTCATGCAAAGGTCCAGGAAAAACTTCCGCTCAGCCTCGATGGGATATTTGCATGCAAAACCCTCGGCCGCAAAGCACTCCGTCCGAAGAAACGTTCCGCCCAGATAAAAAGGATGGCAGCTCACGTCCTGCGAGAGAGAGGCCACCCCTTCTTTTTTCGGAAATTTCCAGCTCTGCACTGAGCAGGCAAATACACCCTCGTTGCGCTCCTCCATGATATTGCCGGCCATGATCTTTTTCATCATGTAGATCTTCTGCTCCGGATACTTTGCCGCAAGGCTGCTGATCTTTTTCAGCGCCCCCTCGGAAAAAGTATCCCCGCTGTATACCATGGTCACAAGCTCTGTATCGCTGCCTTTGATCTTTTCACAGGCATCCACATAAACAAGATCCGGCCGCACAAAGTGCCGCACCTTATTTGACTCCACTTCAATACATTCCTCGGGAAACGGAGAAAAGGAGACCGTAACGGCTCCCTGCAGCTTTGCCATTTCTTCCCCGATCTCTTTTTCGTGCTTATGATCCCCGCTGTAAACCAGAAGATTTGTCTGCAATCCCTTTGCAGAAAATTCCTTTTGCAGGGAAGCTAAGGTTTTTGCGTATTTCTTTTTACTTCCCTCGCAGATCCAAATGACCGATAATTTCATGTTTCGTATTCCTGTTTTATTGTCAGTAGTCAAAAAAAGTTAACGCCTGCTTACTATTCCTTCGGTTCGCACTCCCAGCTGTCCTTCATCCGCCGGTACATCTCCGTCAGGTCATACCTCGGCTGCCAGCCCAGGGACATCAGCTTGTCAGCGCAAAGGTGCATGGTCACATCCGGCGCATATCCATATGTCAAAGAGTCTTTCGGGATATCAAAGATCACCTGCGATCTCCCATCCGAAAACTCGCGAGCTACCATAGCTGCCATATCCTTGATCTTGATGGTCGTGCCCGGATTTACCACCGTATAGACATTGGAATGTTCCCCGCTCAGCAGGATCGTCAGAATGCCGCGGATAACATCTGCGGTATAACAGTAGTTGCCGAAGGATTCGCCTGCTGTGTGTAGCACGATATCCTCACCCGCCATGGCGCTTTTGATAAACTGGGCAAAAACCCTGCCTTCGCTTTTGGGCACACCCGCACCAAAAGTCTGCGCCAGCCTTGCCGCCTTCACGGGTACGCCATACTCATGCGCATAGGAGGCACACATCAGCTCGCAGATCCGTTTTCCTTCGGAATAGCTGCTGCGGACATTTGTCACATCGATATATCCGAGGTCCTCTTCCCGGATCCTGGGATTGTCCGGATCTGTGATGCCGAAGGCTTCCATGGAAGAGATATACACCATGCTCTTGATCTTCTTTTCCCTGGCCAGGAAAAGCATATTCTGGGTTCCCTTGTAGGCGATATCGATCGTCTCCACGGGATTGTTGACGAAAAACTTCGAGCTGGTCACGGAAGCGCAATGGATGATGAAATCCACCGGCCCTTCCGGCGTGATGGGCTCTGTGACATCACAGCAGATGATCCGGATATCGTTTCTCTGCAAAAGAGAACCGAACATTTCCTCTGCTTTTTGCAGGGACCGGACCATGGGCATGATCGTCATCCCAAGGGAATGGATACGGTTAACCGCAGCAAGGGCGCGGACCAGGATGGAACCCACCAGTCCCGTTGCTCCCGTAACCAGGATCACGGTATCCTTCATCCGTTCATAAGGTATTTCCGCCTGCGCGATCGCTGACAGATCCTCTGCCAGAACACAGTTGCCGCCGCTT